>JBBRJL010000019.1:0-13674 GCA_038219375.1 Chitinophagales bacterium
TTTTCAGTCTATATCTGATACTGAAACTACTACTTTGTTTGTGTACTGTTTGTGTACTGTTTGTGTACTGTTTGTGTACTGTTTGTGTACTGTTTGTGTACTGTTTGTGTACTGTTTGTGTACTGTTTCATGATTTGAAATTTTTATAAGTTAAAATAATAGTACAAAAATAATTTTTTATTTTGACATTACAAAAAAAACTTATTGTTATTTATATATTTTTACTTATTGTGTCCGTTAGAATACAGTTTTTTAAGATTTTATGACATAATATTTGTTGTTGCTTTTTTTCTAAACAAATACACCATTCAGGTCCAAAAGTTCAATGACACATCACTGGTTGGTGTAGTGCTTCAAAAAAATTGAGTTCTAGTGGCATCTCTGACATAAGACCTCGATATATAAGATAAGTCCCCATGATCAGAGTGACTATAGGGTAGATCTTACGCATAGATATCCTATTTTTAATACTGACCATCTTATGACTCATAGACATAGCCATCATAGCTGGGAAGGTGCCCAATCCAAAAAACATCATAAAGCCCATACTGCCCCATATATTACTCAACGAAAGCGCTCCTGCCACAGCAAGGTACACAAGACCACATGGCAAAAATCCATTGATAAATCCTAAAGAAATGGCGGGAACATGCGTAGTTTTTTGTGTCAGACGAGCCAAAGCTGTGGATACTATTGCATAAAAAGAACGAAACCATCGATGATTGGATATGAGGTGATCGGGATTGATACTAAATAAAAAAAACAATACCATAATCGCTCCTAGTCCTATAGATATAACTTTCTGAATGCCTGCAAATGCCACCATACTACCTATCAGCCCGAATAGCAACCCAATGATCATATAGCCTATCGTACGACCTACATTATACCCAAGTGCTGACCAAACAGCTTGGAGACCGTCTTCATTTTTCCGTCCTAGCATACCTGCTGCAAGTGGGCCACACATACCGATACAATGCAAACTACCTAGAAAACCAAGCGATATGGCAATCAAATACACTAGATAATGATTTCTTCTTCTTGATAATATTTGACCCCTGCGTGTTCCCAGTCTATTTTGACCTTGAGTCTTCCTTTGGTCACCTTGTCTACCAGAATTTGATAAACATTGGTTTGGCTGAGTCTGAAATCGTACTTTTTGTCTGAAGCCTTATTTGATGGGTGATAGAGGAGGATATTTCCAGATGCGGTAGAAGTTGAGTCTAAAGGAAAGGTAAGTGAAATTTCTCCTTTCGTTTGATCGTAATCCAACTTCACCTTTGTAGTAAGTCCAGATGTATTTTTTATCTTATCATATTGTTGTTGGTATTTGATATCTTCTTCATAATAATTGTCCATGACTAGGCTATTGTCTTGTTGAAATGCCTGATATAATACAAATCCCAATGTAGATACAAAAAGGATAAAAAATATCGTCAACCCTGTGCCCCAATTGAATTTCATATTTATGTATATTTGTTGATTTGTGAAAATTTATTCAAAATAAAAAACTCATGACCTTTCTTAAATGATTACACTAATTCTAGCTTAACGTGTAAATTAGGTAAAAGTAAGCTAAAAACGTACATCAATCCTAATTTTAGCGTTACAATTATCTTTAAGTAAGCTAGAAGTTTACACTAACCCCAAGTTTAGCGTGGACGCTAAGCTTATCAAAAATGTGCGCTATTGTACCGGTCCAAAAAAAGTAGTTTTGACGGTTGTGATTAATACATTATCAGAATACACACCTATTTTGATGTTATTTTTACCGTTTTTGAGACTACCTTTAGGAATATTAATGAAAACAGCTCCTTCTGCTTTTTCGTTCCCATCTACTTCAGGTTGTTTTTCACCTACTATCTTTATGATCCCTATCATATTAATGAGCCTAAACTCGACTTTGTAATCATCAGGTGTATTATTTAGTATCTGATAGTTGTACAAATTGCTGATACTACCATCGGGCTGATCCTGATAAAGCATGCCTGGAGTACGCAATAATAATACATCAAGGTCAGATCGTAAACTGAAAAGCAATACTTCTACTGCTATCAATAAAAACAATACGACTGAATAGGCTATTGTTCTCGCATTTACGAGTTGTCGCTCCCCCTTTTCTATACCTTCGATGCTATCGAGCCTTATCAGGCCTTTAGGTCTATCGATTTTCACCATGACTTCATCACACGCATCCATACAGGCGGTACAATTGACACACTCTAGTTGGGTACCATGTCTAATATCTATACCTGTCGGACATACCTGCACACATAGTTTGCAGTCGATACAGTCTCCGAGTTTATTTTGAAATGATGTTATAAAATCATAATCTGTTTTTATGTATTCTTGTTCCTTTTCGTCATGGCAACCACCTAGTGCTGCTTTGCAACCCGTACAAGAATTTTTACACGGTTCTTTTTCTGCGGGTGGTTCAGGTTTGTTTTTCTGAATTTTGCCTCGTGGTTCGCCTCTTACGAAATCATAGGCAACTACTAGAGATTTATTGTCGAGCATGACTCCTTGTAGTCTACCATAAGGACATATCGTAGTGCAAACTTGCTCCCTTAGGCTTGAAAAAACAAAATAAAATACAAAAGAAAAAATAATCATTGTCACAAAGCCGCTTACATGCATACTTATGGGTTCTGTAGCTATTTTGATGACTTCATCTACACCGATAATATATGACAAAAATGTATTGGCTATCAGTACTGCAATGACAAAAAAGATCACTTGTTTAGATACTTTTTTGATCATCTTGTCCGTCGTCCATGGAGAAGCGTCTAATCTTTTTTGTGCATTAAAGTCACCTTCTATCCAGTATTCAATTTTTCTATAGATCATCTCCATAAATATGGTCTGTGGACATATCCATCCGCAAAACAACCTACCAAAAACGACTGTGAACAGAATGATAAAAACCAAAAATATCAACATTCCTATCGCAAACAGATAAAAATCCTGCGGACCAAAATTCATACCGAAAAGGATAAATTTTCTTTCCAGAATATTAATAAGTACGAATGGCTGACCGTTGACTTTGATCAATGGTAAGCCGAATAGTATAATCAGATAAAACCAAGTAAGATAGGTACGATAATCGTAAAATCTTCCAAAAGGTTTTTTGGGATATATCCAAACCCTTTTACCATCCTTATCCACGGTAGCAAGATTGTCTCTAAACTGCTCTGAATGTTGGGTATCGGTCGAATTGGCCATAATTGTTTGATTTATTGAATGATTTTCACTTTTCTTTTACAGACAAAACTGTTTATTGAAAGTGAGAGAAACAGATTGACAAGTTGCCTATCTATTCCTCTTTCTAAAAACTATTTTAGCGTGTTAGTCGTCGTGGTATCCGTGCTACTGATATTTGCACCTACCTCAGTGCTATCAACAGCGGCAGCTTCACCTTCATAGATTACACCTTGTGCTTCCTTTTGATTGGGTGGATTTGTACCTTGGAAAGCGAGAATATAACTAGCTACTTTTTGCATGGCAGCAGGACGGAGTTGTGTCTTCCATGAAATCATACCTTTTTCGGGTACACCGTACTTAATGATAGTAAAAATATTATTAATACTACCACCATGTATCCAATACTTATCAGTAAAATTGGGCCCTACTAATCCTTCCCCTTTTCCACCATGACATACGAGACAGTTTGCAACATAAATCTCTTTACCATCAGCCAATGCGCCGGCATCCATCAGTACTGTGACTGATTTTTCATCTATGGCATCCGCTTGCAAAGACAAGTATTTTGTTTTGTCGGCTTCACCCTGCGCAATAGCAGCGATGTATTCCTGCTCTTGATTCAAGCTTGCGTCAGAAACGTGGTAATAATAAATGTAACCGACTGACCATATGATAGTAAGATAAAACAACCACACCCACCATGGCGGCAGCGAGTTGTCGAGCTCACGGATACCGTCAAAATCGTGTCCGAGATCAATATCCTGTTCCTTCTCTAATGGAACTAAATTCCAAGATTTTTGTGAAATACGTTCCCAAAGTGTACCCGTAGCAGATAAGTTGGCTTTTTCTAATACTTCCGGGCCATATTGTTCGAGCAACTTCATACGTTGGACTTCGATCAATGCCCAAATCAAGTTTAGACCCGCTAGAATGACACCTATCAATACGATTACTGCAAGAATCAGCAAAATATTATTGTAAGCCAAATTGAGTATATCACCATCTATGGGTGTTGACGCATCTACTACAGCTTGCTGTGCGTACACATTGACAGCCCCAAATAGTGCGGTTAAATATAAAACTATGGTTAAGAAAAGCTTCTTCATTTCTTATTATTTTTGTTTTGTGATCAAGATAAATTAATTATTAAGTGGTTTCAAAAAACATCAATCTTCAAGCGGAAGATTCTCCATATGCTTGATAGTTGAATTATTTTTTCTAAAAACCATCCATACACTCACTGAAAAAATAGTAAAGAAAGTAAGTAAAGCAAATATGGCCATCCAATTGATACCACCTGCTTGCTCTAATATATATTTTGCCATTTTATGATTATTTAATGCTTGATGAAATTAATTAAAGACTTACTTTACTACTGGTTTTACTTTGATATCAGTACCTAGTCTTTGCAGGTAAGCGATCAATGCCACAATTTCTTTATTCTCTAAGTTCTCTTGTTTGATATTATCTTTAGCAAGACTTTCAGCTATTTTTTTAGCCTGATTTTTCAGATTATCTACGGCAACATCTGCAAATCCACTAGGATATGGTGTACCTAATGACTGAAGAATCTTGATTTTCGAACTAGTATAATTCGTATTCAGATCATCCTCAAGCAACCATGGATATGGAGGCATGATAGAACCCGGAGCCATAGAAGTAGGCTCATTCATGTGATTGTAATGCCAGCTGTCAGGATACTTTGCTCCGACTCTGTGTAAATCTGGCCCTGTACGCTTACTTCCCCAAAGGAATGGTCTATCGTAAATGTATTCGCCAGATTTAGAATATTCCCCATATCTCTCCGTCTCAGATCTGAACGGTCTTACCATCTGTGAGTGACACCCCACGCAACCTTCTCTGATATACAAGTCACGACCTTCAAGCTC
This sequence comes from Chitinophagales bacterium, assembly GCA_038219375.1. Lineage (GTDB taxonomy): Bacteria > Bacteroidota > Bacteroidia > Chitinophagales > Saprospiraceae > OLB9. Next base: position 5,091 of record JBBRJL010000019.1, read on the forward strand.
CAATGGCGTATAAGGCAACACAGAAGCTATTCTAGGGATATTTTTATCGATGGTAAGCATCGGTACAATCTCTACCAAGCCCCCTATCAAAACTAAAACAGCACTAAGTATCAACATCTGAATAGGTCTTCTTTCGATCCATTTGTGCCAATATTCGCCTTTGTGCGATTCCAACACTTCTCTAGCAGGAGCTTGTGCTTCTTGATTTGCGATAAGGGAGCCGCTTTTTACTGTTTTCACAAGGTTGTATATCATCACGATCACACCTGAGAAATAGATAGTACCACCGATCGCACGTATCATGTACATTGGCAATATTCTAGTCACTGTCTCAAGGAAGTTACCATACTGAAGAAATCCGTCCGGTGTAAATTGTTTCCACATCAAACTCTGGGTCCAACCTGCCCAATACAATGGAATTGCATAAAATAAAATACCTAATGTACCAATCCAGAAGTGTGCATTAGCGAGCTTTACAGAATATAGCTTGGTTCCAAAAATCCTTGGGATCAGCCAATACAACATGCCGAAGGTAAGCATACCATTCCAACCTAAAGCTCCGATATGTACGTGGCCTACGGTCCAGTCAGTATAGTGTGTGATCGCATTCAGCGACTTAACAGATAAAAGTGGACCTTCTAATGTCGCCATGCCATAAGCAGTCACAGCTACCACAAAAAACTTAAGCACAGGATCAGTACGCACCTTATCCCATGCGCCCCTGAGTGTAAGTAAGCCATTGAGCATACCTCCCCATGATGGTGCTATCAACATGATAGAGAATACCGTACCTAGTGACTGTGCCCAATCTGGTAATGATGTATATAATAAGTGGTGAGGTCCAGCCCATATATATATAAAGATAAGTGCCCAGAAATGTATGATGGACAATTTATATGAATAGACAGGTCTATTGGCTGCTTTTGGCATAAAATAGTACATCAATCCGAGATATGGTGTAGTTAGGAAAAATGCCACCGCATTGTGACCGTACCACCATTGGATTAATGCGTCTTGAACACCTGCAAATACATTAATACCATGGGTAGCATTGACAGGAATTTGTATATTATTAAATACGTGAAGTACCGTCACTGTAATCCATGTCGCTATATAAAACCAAATGGCTACATAAAGGTGATGTTCTCTTCTTTTGAGAATAGTACCAAACATATTGATCCCAAATACGATCCAAACCACAGCAATAGCTAAGTCAATAGGCCATATCAATTCGGCATATTCTTTACTACTCGTAAGACCAAGTGGCAACGAGATTGCTGCTGAAAGTATGATCAACTGCCATCCCCAAAAGTGGATTTTGGACAGCAAGTCACTAAACATTCTTGCTTTGAGCAATCGCTGTAATGAATAATAAACACCTGTAAAGATACCATTACCTACGAATGCAAATATAACTGCATTGGTATGTAAAGGTCTTATTCTACCGTAAGTAGTCTCCGCAAAACCGAGGTTCATCGCCGGAAAGACTAGTTGCAGAGCAGCAAGAATGCCGACCAACATGCCTATCACCCCGAAAATAACGGTAGCATAGGCGAAGTTGCGCACTATCTTGTTGTCGTAACTAAATGTTTCTAAATTTGCCATAAGTCAGATTTTATATATTAGGAATTGTTTTTGTTGTGGTCTATCATATCATCGTCCAAGAGTATTCTGACACTTGGCGTGTACTCATCGTCAAATTGCCCATCCCTGACTGCCCAAAAAAAAGCAGCCAGAAAACATATGGCGACAGTGATGCTTATAATGATCAAAAAAAGAATTATCTTCATTAAATTGTGAAATTTGATGCAATGTAGAAACATGTCGACCGCGATTTAATGACATTCGTCATGTGGAAGGGTGATTTAAATTTCTATATAAAATAGCTGGCGCATCTACCTAAATATCAGTATTTTATACATAGTAATAAAGAATTTTTACACCCATTTTCTAAAAAATAAAACCACTCTCTTATTAATTTTTTTTTAGAATTAAAGGTTGAGTCCACTCCTAAAACACCTAGTGTTTAAGAATCACCTGTTTTTTACCTTCTATCCGTCTTTCGACGACCCCCGACCCCTTATATGTTTGCAACTTAAAATTTAAGTCATCAAGTTAAGGAAATATTTTATAACTTGGCGATTGAAGGGAAACACCCCTGTCCCTGAAGGGAATATGTTAATTATCAATACAGTTCAAATCTTTATCTATTCACCTTAGTGTTAAATTTACTTTTCAGAGTGGACTCAAGGTTAAATATTATTGTCGTTAGTTGCTATTTGTGGAATATTGATGGTCCTAATTTTGGATTCATTTGAACCAAATTATTACAAAAAATATACGTATCTTTGATCTATTAAGCAATTATTTTATATAAAATGAATCCAACATTAAATTTCAAAACTGTAGGTCAAGGGCCACCTGTAATTATATTACATGGTCTTTTCGGCACATTGGACAATTGGCTCACCACTGCTAGAAAACTAGAAGATGAAGGGTATATGACTTTTCTCATAGATCAGAGAGACCACGGTAGGTCAGACCATACCGATGCATTCAATTATCCACTTTTGGCTGATGATATTCTTAGGTTTATGGAAGAAAACTGGATACATGAAACCATACTTATTGGCCATAGCATGGGTGGGAAAACAGGGCTTCAATTTGTATCTCAACACGGGGATATGGTTACAAAATTTATTGTCATAGATATTTGTTTCAGAAAATACCCATCAGGCCACGAAGATGTATTTGAAGCATTATTTGCAGTCGATCCTGACAAAATACAATCCCGAGAAGAAGCACAAGGCATTATGATGGAAAAACTAAACGATCTCGGCACTGTCCAATTCCTAATGAAAAACCTTTCTAGAAAAATAGAAGGTGGTTTTGAATGGAAATTAAATCTATCCCTCCTATATAAGGAGTACGAAAATATATTGGATGAGATAAAATTTGATCATCCCTGTGAGACTAAGACCTTATTTATTCGAGGGTCTAGGTCAAATTATATCAGGGATGAAGATATTCCTGTTATCCAAAAAACATTTCCTAATTCGAGAATTGTTACCATCGAAGGAGCCCGACATTGGGTGCACGTAGACAAACCAAATGAACTTTTTGAAGAAATTAACGCTTTTATAAGAGAATAATCAAGGATGATTGCGTTATCCTTACCAAATATAGTTATACAATGACCAGAAGATTAAAATTTATTATCATAGGAGCCGTAATGTTTTCAAGTATTGCTGCAGCTACATTTACTAATGACAAACTATTCGAAATAAGCAAAAATCTTGAAATTTTCATTAGTGTATACAAAGAGCTTAATACAAACTTTGTAGACGAACTAGATCCATCTACTATGATGCGGACGGCGATTGATGCTATGACACATTCGTTAGACCCTTACACCAACTTCGTTTCTGAGTCGCAAGTAGAGAGCTATTGGATCAATGACGATGACAAATATCAAGGTATAGGAGCAAAAGTAGCTATCATTGATAATAAATTTAGAATTGTAGAGCCATACGAAGGTGGTCCAGCACTCAAAGCAGGGCTAAAAGCAGGTGATGAGATTATATCCATAGATAATGTAAATATTGAAGGTAAAAAAATCGAAGAAATCAATGCCATCATGCGTGGTATACCTGGCACAGAGATCAAGATGACCATAAAAGCAGAAGGTGAGACAACATTGACGAGCAAAAATTTAGTACGTGGAGAAGTCAATATTCCCAATGTACCTTACTCTGGCTTTGTAGCCGATGGCGTAGGTTATATTTCTTTGACAACCTTTACCCAAAATGCTGGAGCAAATATATCGAAAGCGCTAAAAGACTTGAAGTCCAAAAATCCAAATATGAACGGAGTTATCCTAGACTTACGTCATAATGGTGGTGGACTGCTACACGAAGCGGTCAATATTTGTAATATCTTTGTTCCTACTGGAGAAATAGTTGTAACAACAAAAGGTAAAATAAAAGAACGCGATCAGACATTTAAGACCTTAGCGCCACCATTGGATCTTGATATTCCTATAGTTGTACTAATAGACAATAGATCAGCTTCCGCTTCTGAGATCGTATCTGGTGTATTGCAGGACTTGGATAGAGGAGTATTGATAGGTCAAAGATCGTTTGGCAAAGGTTTGGTACAAAATACTAAAGAACTAGGATACAACTCAAGACTTAAAATAACCACTTCAAAATATTATATCCCCAGCGGTAGATGTATCCAAGGTGTAGAATATGAAAATGGTGAGCCAAAAGATATTTCTGATAACCAAAGATCAAAATTCAAAACCCGAAATGGCCGTATAGTCCTCGACGGTGGAGGTGTGGCTCCAGACATCAAACTAGCTGCCAAAGAGAAATATCCCGTCACTCAAGCACTCTTAGACAAGTATATAATATTTGAATACGTTAATAAATACTGTAGAGGTAAAGACAGCATTGATAAAGTAGGTACATTCCAATTTACAGAATACAATGATTTTGTTGCTTTCCTTAAGAAGAAAAACTTTACATACGAATTAGATGCTGAAAAGCATCTCAAAAATATGAAGGAAGAAGTAGAAAAATCATCTACTTCAAAAGACATATTGAACGACATCAAAAAACTTCAAGACAAAATCAATGATAATAAATCAAAAGATCTAGACATAGCTAAAGATCAAATCATCGACGAGATAGAAAAAGAAATAATAACTCGATACTACTTTCAAAAAGGCAAAGTACAGCAAACACTCGATGATGATATGGAAGTAAAAGAAGCGATCTCCGTACTAAAAGATTCAAATAGGTACAAATCACTTTTGGGTAGAAAATAATCTCAAATATGTCTGTTATACTACAGCTGGAAACATCCACAGAGGTATGCTCCGTAGCTATATCCAGAGATGGTAAGTTACTTGCCATCTCTGAATCTCAAGTGCACAACAGCCATAGTGAAGTCATCACTACACTAATAGAAAAGTGTCTTACTGAAAGTGGGTTGACTTTGGATCAAGTCAATGCTGTTGCTATCAGTGATGGTCCCGGATCTTATACTTCATTGAGAGTAGGTACTGCAACAGCCAAAGGACTATGTTACGGCTTAGGTATACCTCTTATAGCCATCGATAGTTTACAAGTCTTGGCGGCAGGTGTGAATCAAGGAGAAATAGGGCCCAATGATGTTATTATTCCAATGATAGATGCTAGAAGAATGGAAGTATATACCTCTGTTTTTAATAAACACCTTGAAAAAATACTGGATACGCAAGCCCTCATTTTAGATGAAAATAGTCTAGGCACTCTTACCTCTGCCGAAACAGTTCATCTATGTGGTACTGGAACTACAAAATTTATAGAAACATATCCTTCATCTAGTTTACGATTACATCATTTACAGTCATCTGCAGCTTACATGAGTACATTAGCTTTAAAAAAGTATCAAACAAAAGAAATTGTAGATACCGCCTACTACGTTCCCAATTATTTTAAAGCACCAAATATTACAAAATCAAATAAGAATTTATTCTAACAAATTGAACTTTTATTGCTTAATAGTAGTTACTTACATATATCAGTATTTATGATATAAAAAAAATTAAAAAATTATTTACTGTTACATCACTCTTTGGTATGGTTATTGAATTATCCTATCTGAATTCCGTGAATTAACAAATCATTTCGCATGAGAAATAAGAAGAACGAAACAGTTACCCTGAAGAAGGGAGGAAAGGAGGTTCAGCTCGATTATGCTGACCTAAGAAAAGCGGTTCTCGTATTGAGAGCTGTCAATCATAAACTCCGCCAAAGAATCATCGATCTTTTAGAAGATGGTGAAACCATGACCGTCACTGATATTTATATCAAACTGAGATTGGAGCAGTCCGTAGCGTCACAACATTTAGCTATTCTGAGGAGAGCTGGTGTGGTGGCAACAGATAGACAAGGTAAATTTATCTATTACTCTCTAGATAAGGAGAGATTAGGTCAAATTTCTACCCTAGTAGAGGATTTGACTAGTTAAAAATTTACTTTTAGTCAATCACATTTATTAAATGATCATCAACGGTTTATGTAACAAAGATTTACCTTAATTTTATCATTTTGCTTCCTTTTTAAGCTTATTTTAAGTTTTTTTAGTATAAATTAGATATTTTTTTAATATTTGTTTGGTCAATAAAAAATATCTCTTCATATTTGTGCCAAGGTCTTAAAAATAAAAATAAGGAACACACATGAGAGGTACAAAAGTTACTTTCGACAAGGATAAGTTACATTATTCTTCGGAGTTGATGCGAGCTTTAGCTCACCCATTGAGATTAAAGATTTTAGAATACATTGACGAGAATAAATCGATCAATGTTAACAAGATTTATAGTAGTCTTGATTTAGAACAAAGTATAACATCACAGCATCTTAAAATTTTAAGAATGTCAGGAGTTGTCTCGGTTGAAGTAACCGGAAAATTTCACGTTTATCACATTAATTATGATGTCATAAACAAAGCAAGTTATGCTGTAAACAAATTTGTAAGTAAGGACAACTAAACTTTACATTGCCAACAAAAGATAAAATAGCAGCCGTAATATTTATTTACGGTTGCTTTTTTAGTTTGTATTTGGTAATGAATAATCAACCTTAAAAACTAATTCAGAAGTTCATGTATAAATTTGGCAGAGCAATTGCGTATAAAAAAATGCAACTCAGTTATTAACTAATGAGTTGCATTTTATAATGTAATAATTCTATTTAAATACTTCTATTTCAATAATATTATCCTTTCGGTGTAAATACGCTCTCCATTTCTAATTTCTAGAATATATACACCATTGACCATATTCGTAGGGAAAACTAAAGTCGCATTTGTAGGCGTATTCATCATCATCTCCAAACCGCTATCGTAAATAACATTATTATCCAAACCTAGTATTCTAATACTCATATCAGACTCAAATGGAATTTCCGAACTTATATTTACCCTTTCTGTAGCTGGATTAGGATACGTGATAATAGGTCTTGCCATCATCACGTGAATAGATAAACTCTCCGTATCTCTACAATCATTACAATCTGTAACTGTCACTCTGTAGAATGTCGAACTTGAAGGTGTAACCGTAATACTAGGTGTCGTTGCGCCTGTAGACCAAAGATATTTGACTTTATTCAATTCATCATCATCTTCTGAACAAATAGATTTTCCAGTGATGATAGGTGTTAAAACTACCGTCTCTCCAAGGTTAATCATCATATCAGGGCCTAAGTCAGCTATTAAACAATTAACAACCACTTCGTACTCTTCTACATTAGTACAACCATTACAATCTGTAACCGTAACCATATAAGTTGTTGTTTCCGTTGGTTTCACTGTGATAGATGGACCTGTTTCCCCATTTGACCATGCATAAGATGAAATCTCAGTTGATGTTGCATTACAACAACCGCCTAATACCTTGATCTCATCAATGTCCCAAACAGTCTCTACAGCGCCATTATTTATAGTGCAGTATGGTACAAGTTCGAAAAGATATTTAGCAGTGACCAATGTTGAGAAATTTGCATTATCAGAAAAATCAACATCTACCAATCCCCAGGTTCTATTAGTGCTAAGTTGATCATCATAATAAATGACATCACCATTCTTAGAAACTCTCAATACATACTTGGTAGCATAATTATTTGGTCCTGAAGCACCATTTATCCAACTATAAACTTCTGGCGATTGCTCATAAAATTGTAATCCAGTAATTCTACCACCTTGCGCAGGGTTTAACTCCACTTCAAATCTTAAAGATTGGCTAAAATCGAGTTTGGCAGGATTACAAGTTTTTTGAGAACCAATACACATACCTACACTTTCTGGTCCAGGTGTGCATGAATGTTTATTTCCATTTATCCTATGGACATTTCCCGCAGCAATAGATGTACAATTAGCATTAAAAATAACAGGTATAAACTCAGAATAATCCATATGGGTCCCCAAACTCATGACTGATGCACAAGCATCCAAATCCCAGTAGGCAATAACCTCAGGTGTATCAAGCTGACAAACACCAGGACACACTACATTAACATATGCAGTTGCAACCAAAATAGAAGAATCACCTTTACAAATCTTATCTATACCAACAATAATGATGTCTGGCTTTTGACTGATCGAGATTGTAATTGACGCTGTTTTAGTACACCCAAATACATTGGTAACAGTAACTGTATAACTCGACGAAACAATTGGATTGACATAGATTGATGTAGTGGTTGCTCCAGTACTCCACACATAACTAATTCCACCAGAAGCTGTCAAAAGAGTTGAATCGCCTTCGCAAATATTTGTATTGCCTGTAATGGAAGCAACTGGCAGTGGATTTACTTTAACTGTAATAGAAGATGTTGCAATACAGCCATTACCATCTGTTACTGTAACACTGTATGTGGTTGTTACTGTAGGAGTAACATTTATACTTGCTGTTGTCGATCCGTTGCTCCAGCTATAGATACTTCCTCCACTCGCTGTAAGTGTTGTACTCTCGCCGATACATATTTCTGTGTCACCTACTATTGTTACTACTGGTAATGGATTGACGATCACTGTC
>JBBRJL010000020.1:0-13660 GCA_038219375.1 Chitinophagales bacterium
CAGGCAAATAACGCTCAAAAAACGCTACTGCCCTTTCTGGGTCAGAGAAAGAAGCTTTTACAAACTTGTCGTGTATATGATGAACTTTGTTGGGCATGACACAAAAGTAAACATTAATATTAAAATCAGTCTAATAAAAAATCTTTTACGCTAGAATAAATTGCAATTCAAACAATACTATTCGAGCCTCTTGTGCTTTGATAAGTTTAGTTCAAATATCACCTCATCACCGTGATACTTCCACGATAATTGATTACTGCACCATCTATATAATTCACCTTTGCGAGCCAAGTGTAAATGCCACTTGCCACTTTATTTCCATTAAATGTACCATCCCAAAGTATATCTACCAAACCTAGTGCACTATTATTTTTCTGATAAATTAGATTACCCCATCTGTCATACACCTGAAAAGTTACCACTTCTTCCACATCCGTTCCAGCAAAATATCGCATTTTATCATTAATATTATCACCATTATCTGTGATTACATTGGAAATGACAAAACTTCTTTCTTTATCAATTTCTATATTAATCCTTGCTGAAGTGGAACAACCATCTTTGGATGTTACCGTAATGATGTATGTTGTATTATCAAATGGTTTTGCATAGGTTTTAAGACAATCATTACACTCAAGACCTTCATCAGGTGTCCATACGACCACTTGTTCATCTAGATTCGACTCGATCGAAAGTAAGATACTATCTCCAAGCCTTATCGTCACATCGTCCTCATTAAGTGAAATGATCGGTATTTCAGGTGCCAAAATAGATACATCTTGTTTGACCACACATTCATTTTTATCTTTTATTGTAATGGTATAATCACCTTCTATAAGACTTCCAAACAATACATTTTCGGTAAAAACACCATTATTGATGGAGAAACTATAAGGTTCAATTCCACCAGATAGACCTGATATTTGGACTCGGCCTGTATTTAAACCATTGCAGTTGGGATTAGCTGTTTCAATGTCAAAGGTCAAACTGTCAGGTTGATTTAGTACCGTTTCAATAGTATAAATACAACCTTTTGCATCTATGACTTGGGTTTCATAAATTCCAGCTTTAAGTCCAAATAAAGAATCTGATACGGAGGATTGTCCCACATGCCTAAAAGTATAAGGAGCCATTCCTCCAATAGGTTTGATAACAAATGCTCCATCCGAACCACCATAACATGACACTTGATAAGCATTATAATCCGAAACTTCTTGATCTATTGTAATGTTGGCAGGTTGAGATACAAATACATTTATGATATTGATATTCCCATATAAGTCTGTGACTTCAAAAATATAATTACCTTCATCTATATTGAGAATATTAATTTGATCGTTTAATCCTGCTATGTTTCCTCTGAAACTTATGCTTGGGTTTTCTATCTTATACCCTTGATAAACAAATGGTGGTGTACCTTGTATAACTGAAAAACTAATGATTCCTGAGTTTTCTTGATAACATCTTACAGGTTTGACCGAAGTGGAGACATTAATAATACACTCCAGCACGGTAAGGTCAAAGGTAAGGTAAACACTACAGTTTTCTTCTGTCCTTATGATGGTTTGATATCTTCCATCTGTAAGAAACAAGCTGTCCCCAATGTAAAGGGTGTCGCCTTGACATAAAAACAAGGACGCAAATGCATCTATTCGGTCATCTACTATCAGATCAAGGGTTACGATGCTATCACAATCATTTGCGGCCGTATAAATAATATCATATAGACCAGTTGCACAATAATCTGTCCCTTCAAAGGTATAACATTCCCCAAAACAAACTTCATGGCTGAAAAACGACCTAGAACCTTGAATGACTTCTACGTTTTTGCAGGATTGTGGTGCCTTATCACAAATATTCGAAGGGTTGAGACAGATATTATACCTACCTGGATTGGCAAAGGCATATAAAAAATCAGTACCATTATTGATCGTCTGACCATTGATCGTCCAGTTATAAAATGTAGCGCCAGTAACTCCTTGAGTTGAAATATTAAAACTATCAAATTGACACACTTTTTCGGGCATATCTATAAGCGCTGCATCATTTAATGGGTCAACTTTGGTTGAGCCACTTAGCACTTTTATTGAATAATTGCAAATGTCCCCACTACTGCCATCCATAACAAAATAATAATACTGTCCAATAGTAAGTGGAACGGTATTATTAAAAACGCGTCTTTCGTTCTCTTTGATATCTGTATCACATTCACTCACCCTTCTGAAGTTTTGACAGTCCAGACTTTCGTATAGTCCTACTTCCAGACCTTGATCTCTTTGGCAGTTGAACACTGTAATCTCAATACTTAAATCTGAAGTGCCTGCCACAAAACCTATCCATTGCATATGATGTACAAAAGACGTACAAAAATCTGGTGGCGCCTGACCTGTCACAGTATTATTATTGATACCTGTAAAACCATCTATATCACAAATAATACAGGCATCTGAGCAAAAAGCAGTCATACTAGGATTACTTCCACATATTTGCGGCTGAGCTTTTGCACCAAAAGCGAAGGTTAAGCTTAACAATATTATTAGCGGCAATGCTCTCATACACTCTTTTACTTTTAATATAAAACTAATTCTTAAAGTAATTCTAAGTTTTGTGTTATTGATCATAAAAGTAGTGAATAGTATTAAAGTAATCAAAGATATAAAATGATTTTCCTATCAACTATAGATTTATAAGCTAAATCTATCTTAGTTCAAAGAAAAAGAAGGGAAATGAGAAACCATCTCATGAAATAATATCTGACTATAATTGTAATCAAAATATCTCGTCATAGGTAAGCTCTCAATTAGATTGATTAGCTCGGCTTCACTATTGCATACAAATACAGACCACAACTTACTCCTATCCGAAGCTAAAGTGTATGACAAAATTTTACCATTGTTAAAATGCCTGTCTACTACAACTCGTTGAGCTGGTATGGTGTCTGCCATTTCTCTAGTAAAGTCATGAGGCAGTATAAATTCAACCATAAATCTTGTATTGCCACCCGTATCTGACATAAATTTTAGAGTATGTTAAGAAAATGAAATTAAAAACCTAGAACACTGCATATCCAAAAACTAATCTTGTCGGCAGAGTAGGACCTGTAAATGCCCTGAAGTTGAGCCTTACCTCAATATCTATAAATTCTTCTTTTAAGATCTCCCTAAGTTCTGACGTACTACTCAACATCCGCAATTCTTCATTTGTTTCGAGAGGCACAAAGTCGAGATAATACATTTCTCTTCTCAGAGTAGTATCTTTCCTAGACAAAGCGTAAACTGAAACTCTACTTATAAAATCATAATCTACGCTGCCAAATTGTGCTCTAATGAGCCCTCTTGCTGATTGGATATTCGTAATACTACTTGTATCTACATTACGGTTGTCCGCAGAAAATTTATAATTGGTGGGTACATTTCTTATTACAAAAATATGCGTTGCTACAGTATTTAACCCTGATTGGATATCAAACTCTGCATCCATATTGACTTCGTAGAGCGGTACCCTTTCCTTTTCGCAAGCAAATAAACTTACAATTAAAATAAAACTTAATATTTTGATATTTGCCATCTCCATCAATTGAACTAGATTTATAGTTATATAACTTTACTAAAGCATTATTAATTGCAAAAATAGGGACAATGATGCTATATTTTATTTAAATCTTTCCTGTTTACCATAAATTTTAGCATCAAAAAAAAATATTTTCGCAAATAATCATAATATTTAATGCCGTGATATATATTGTGGGGTCAAACTAAAAGTTTGGTATCTTATTTGGGAGTGTTAATAGTAAAATAAATAAAAATAGCTAAAAATATTGTAATGGGAGAACAGAAAGTATCGCTGGTAAATGATCAAAAACAAATGCAAAAATTTGTTAAGTCACTTCTTAATGACGTAAGTGCTCTTGAATATATGATAGAGAATGACTGGTTTGAGTCAGATGTGGTGCGGATTGGTGCCGAACAAGAGATGGTGATGGTAGATAAAGATACTTTTAAGCCAGCTCTCGTCGCTATGGAAGCACTCGATAAAATGACCCACTATCCGTGGGTAGAAACCGAGCTAGCAAAGTTTAATCTCGAAACCAACTTGGATCCAAGGGTATTTGAAGGTGACTGTTTTTCAGCTCTCGAAGATGAAAACTCTAGTAAACTCAATAAAATTCAAGAAGTGCTTGATGGTATGAATACGTCCATCGTCCTCACAGGAATATTGCCTACGCTCAGGAAATATCACCTTGAGATGGAAAACCTCACACCCAAAAAGCGATATTTTGCTTTGATGGAAGCCCTCGACAAACAATTGATTGGCCAATCCTATGAACTTAGAATCATAGGTATTGATGAATTGCTAGTCAAACATAGCTCTCCATTGCTAGAAGCGAGCAACACTAGCTTTCAAGTTCACCTTCAAGTAGCGCCAAAGGATTTTGTAAAAATGTATAACATTGCTCAAGCATTAGCTGGACCAATGATGGCCATAGCTGCAAATAGTCCGATAGTTTTTGGAAAACGTCTCTGGCATGAGACCAGAATTGCACTATTTCAGCAATCCCTAGATACTCGCACTACTCACGATCATATGCGCGAGCGAAGTCCTAGGGTAAGTTTCGGAAGAGATTGGTTACATAATTCAATTCTTGAGATATATAAAGAGGATATAGCTCGGTTTAGGGTATTGCTGAGTAGTGATGTAGAAGAAGACTCTTTGGCAATGATAAAAGGTGGTCAAGTTCCTAAACTTAGATCTCTTCAAGTCCACAACAGTACGGTGTACAGATGGAACAGACCTTGTTATGGTATAAGCGAAAATGGAAAACCACATCTTCGTATCGAAAATAGAATATTACCTGCAGGCCCTACGGTACTTGATGAAGTAGCTAATTCCTGTTTCTGGCTAGGATGTATGGTAGGAATGGCAGAAGAAGTTGGTGATATTAGAAAGATGATGTCATTCGTTGACGCACGCGACAATTTCGGCAAAGCTGCAAAATTTGGTGTTGATTCGAAGTTTACTTGGTTTAATGATGAAAAAATTTCAGCAGTAGACCTAGTCCAGCGACTCATCCCAATAGCAAGAAAAGGTCTTGAGTCCAGAAATGTAAATAACGCTGATATCGACAAATACCTAAATGTCATCCAACAACGTGCTGAAAAACACATGACAGGTGCCAGATGGATGTTGCGTGCTTTTACCAAACTACACGAAAATTCTAATACCGACGAAGCATTAAGCGTACTCACAGCCACCATGATCAATAATCAACAATCCAATAAACCTGTACACGAATGGGAAATGCCAAGTATTGATGATCTCAAGCTTTACAAACCATCACACCTTAAGGTCTCTGAGTTTATGCTGACTGATCTTTACACCGTACAGAAAGATGATATCGTTGATCTAGTTGCTGAACTGATGGACTGGAATACAATAAGATACACTCCTGTAGAAGATACTAAAGGTAAACTAGTGGGGCTTGTCACTGCCAGATTGTTATTACGCAATTACATCAAAAACAAACAAAACCCTAAAAAAACCACGCTAGTATCTGAAATAATGATCCAAAATCCCATCACCGTCACACAAGAGACCAATATCCTCGATGCAATGAAGTTGATGAAGGAAAATAAAATAGGATGTCTCCCTGTAGTGAATGGTGAAGAACTCGTGGGTCTGATATCTGAGACTGAATTCCTGAGAATAACAGCCAGACTAATCGAAAGAATGAAGTAAAAATATAAAATAGTACTCTAGGCGCAATAAATAATTGCGCCTGGATTTTTTAAGATACTAGAACGTCTGATAAATTTGCGTTCATTTTTCTTCAAAATAAAGAGATAACTACTAAAATATGGTAAAACAAGTATATCTTTATCCTCCTAAAGAATACTGAAAATATGCTTTCAAAAACATATGCAAGTGCCGTACATGGCGTAGAAGCACAAACGATTACCGTAGAAGTAAATGCTGGTGGTGTAGTAGCTGTCGGTAAACAAGGCTATTTTTTGGTAGGACTTCCCGATAATGCCGTTAAAGAAGGATGGCAAAGAATAGAAGCGGCTATTAAGAACATAGGACTCAATGTCCCTCGGTTAAAGCTAGTAGTAAATCTAGCGCCTGCCGACATACGTAAGGAAGGGTCTGCTTATGATCTCCCGATAGCCATGGGAATCTTGGCTTCCACGAGTCAAGTAACAACCACCAATTTAGATAAAATGATCTTTATGGGCGAAGTAGCTTTGGATGGAGAGTTGCGGCCAATTAAGGGAGCACTGCCCATAGCCATTCAGGCGCGTAAAGAAGGATTTAAATCTTTTTTCCTGCCGAAAGCCAACGCCCGTGAAGCAGCCATTGTATCAGGAATAGATGTCTACGGAATAGAAAATATTAAACAAGCCATCGATTTTATAAATGGAGCCATCGAACTGATACCCGTCGTATATGATACTCGCGAAGTTTTTGCCGATACATCCAATCAATATGCCGTTAACTTCAGCGATGTAAAAGGACAAGAGAATATAAAACGTGCACTCGAACTTGCAGCTGCAGGTGGTCACAACGTTATTCTCATCGGACCACCAGGAGCTGGTAAAACCATGTTGGCTAGACGATTGCCAACGATTCTGCCTCCACTGAACTTGTATGAAGCACTCGAAACCACCAAAATTCATTCTGTAGCAGGTATCCTTGGAGCCGACTCTTCTCTCGTTACAGAACGTCCTTTTCGATCACCACACCATACTATAAGCGATGTAGCACTAGTAGGTGGAGGTTCCAATCCCAATCCAGGTGAGATATCCTTAGCGCATAATGGTGTGCTATTTTTGGACGAATTGCCTGAGTTCAAACGTCAAGTTCTCGAAGTGATGCGTCAACCGATGGAGGAAAGAAGGGTTACCATCTCAAGAGCAAAAATATCTGTCGATTATCCAGCCAGTTTTATGCTAATCGCCTCCATGAATCCTTGTCCATGCGGATTTTATAATCATCCAGAAAAAGATTGTGTGTGCGGTCCCGGCGTAGTAAAAAAATATTTAACCAAAATATCTGGACCTTTGCTCGATCGTATAGACTTACATGTAGAAGTTACTCCAGTGTCTTATGACGAGCTATCTAACCACGTATACAGTTCTGAAACTTCAGAACAAATCGTAGAGCGCGTGATCAGGGCAAGGAATATCCAAAATGAAAGATTCAAAGACCAATTAGGTATTTTCAGTAATGCTCAGATGCCTAGTCGGATGGTAAGAGACGTCTGCGAACTCACACCTGCCGGTGCCAATCTACTTAAAACAGCAATGACCAGACTTCAGCTATCTGCAAGAGCATACGACCGAATCCTAAAAGTAGCTCGTACAGGTGCTGATCTCGCAGGCAGTGCGGATATCAAAATCGAACATTTGGCAGAAGCTATTCAGTACAGAAGCCTTGATAGAGAAGGTTGGGCAGGTTAATTTATTATCAGATAACATCAGAGTTTTATGATCAATTATATAGAAGCAAGTTTAGATGCCATTGTGGCTCACTATATCGGCAGTCATGCGGATGGAGAAGATATTACTTTCTCTCAGGATGTACTTTCAGTTAATGATGAAGAACTTTATCAAATCTTGTTTAAGTATTTTATGACTCATTTCAAGGAACCTGAGTTTTTTAACTTTACTTTTAGTTCAGGAGAGATAGAGCTGAATCCCATTTTCAATTTTGTTGCTAATATTTTTGATGATCCGTCTTGTATTCATGAGCAATCTGTCAAAATTGCTCGTCACCTCTATGAAAAGTCCAAACATCCCAATATCAAATCAGGAGAATTGTATATCTCATATTTCAAAAATGTATTGGTCGATGATGAACTTGTTGATGCCGTGGGAATCTTTAAAACTGAAAATAAAGATCTATTTTTGAAGTTGGACACACATAGTTCTGATTTTATCCTTACCAAAGATTCCGGAACCAATATCGGAAAACTCGATAAAGGTTGCCTTATTTTTAATACTGAACGTGAGAGCGGTTTTAAAATATGTAACATCGATCACAGCAATAGATATAAAGAAGCTGCCTATTGGCGTGAGGAGTTTCTAATGATTGCAGCAAGAGCTGATGATTATCACCAAACAAAAAATTATATTCAAGCCACCAAAAACTTTATCAAAGATCGTATGTCTAAGGAATTCGACACTGATAAAACAGATGAAGCCGCTGTCATGAATCGCTCCTTTGAATATTTTAAGAATCAGGAAAAATTTGATGCGGCAGAATATGAAGTACGTGTATTCAAGGATGACAAAGTAGTGGAGGCTTTTCAGGATTATAAACAAGAATATCAAAATACCCGATCTGCGTCATTAAATGATGAATTTGATATCTCTGACTATGCAGTCAAAAAACAATCACGCGTTTTCAAGAGTATCATAAAACTGGATAAAAACTTCCATATCTATGTGCATGGAGACAAAAATAAAATAGAAAAAGGAACGGATAATGAAGGAAGAAAATACTATATCTTGTACTATGATGACGAAAGTTAATTTGAAGAATTATTTATAATTAAAGTAAATTTGATCGATAATATTTCTGTAGAATTTGAAAAGAAGGAAGTTGTGAATGATGACCACAACTTCCTACCTTGTTATTTTAGGAGAGCAGAAACTATTTTTCTCTCTACTCCTTAGTTGATATTAAACCTCAGTGTCAATCCTGACCTTATTGTGGTAACTGGGAAGCTAAGTGACGTTTTCGGTGTTATCTTTGAGTAATCGAAATAAAATCTAAGTGACAGGTTTTTATTGACATCATATTCTATCGTAGGATTGAGCGTTACGGTTTTACTTCCTCTATCTGCTTGTGCACTTATCCCTGTGAGTAAATCATACACTTGCGATAGATCGTCTCGTAGTGAGTAACTTAGGTTGAACCTTAGATCTCTTCCTTTTGCCACTGTTGTTCGTTTGGGCTTATTGTCTACCACAGGAGAATCATTATCAGCTCCACCAGCCTTTTTCTTCTTTTTTAAGGTCTTCTTCTTTTTACTAAAACCTTTGAAGTTTTTAATGACATAACCACCACCAACTACAATCTCTTTTCCTTTATTCTCACGTAATTGAGATATTCCTAATTCAAGATTTCTAGTCGTCTTGTATTCGAAATCAATTTTCATATCCTTCACAGTCTTGACACTTATGCCAAGCACAGGGACAAATTGCTCTTGGATACTTACCGTTGGGATTTCTATTTGAGAATAATAGTTATTGTTTGGAGACAATTCTACAAAAGGGTCGAGTGTATTATAGTTTGGTTGGGTCTCAAACCTACTTACCCTTATCGTGGATGAATAACCATGTTTTATGGTAATATTTGAGAAGATATTCTTAAACATTTTTAACCTTGAGAGTCCGTTATAATTGAGCTGCCAGTTTGGTTTTGGTATGTAATTGCTCTTTGAAAACTCCTTTTGCTGATTAAGCTCAATATTAAAGGCAGACTTATTGGTGTATGCTGCAATAAATGCGGCTACATTCACACTATTTTGAGATGGTCCATATCCTTGCACATATTCAGGATCTGAAGGGTGAAGTCCGGGATTTTCGACATTCGGCAATCGTCTTGAGATAATTTCTCTATTCGATTTGAATGTATTGTACAAGTCAAAACTGTTTCCAAAAAGCGTATTCAAAGCATAGTATGATGCATCAAATGTTCCTACATCAAATCTAGCTTGTTGCATAAACTCACCTTCACCGCCTTTTGTTCTGAATACTTCCGTGTGGTTTTGGGTATAATTTCTTTTGAAACTTACATCCACACTAAAGTCTTTAAACGGCTCGACAAGTAATTTTACATCTAAAGTTTGTCGTTTATTCTGCGACAATTCGCCATTGAATTTTTGACTCGCATTAAACCAACCTTGATTTCTAATCAACCAGTTATTATCACCTACTAAATTTGGCTGTACTCCAGAAATAAAATCCCATCCAGGCGCTCCAAACCCTTCACTTTGTCCCAATAGTTTGGATTGTGGCATAAATCCTGGTATGAGCGTACTTCGCTCCTCCTTATAGTTGAATTTTATTGATCTAACTAACATTAGCGGTCTTAGGAGTACCCTTTCTGCAAGAGATGGATCTTTGGGCTCATCTGATTTATCAGTTTTCTTTTTAGGTGCAGGATCTGATCCGTCCGATACCCCTGGAGCTACTTCCATATTGGCTTTATCACCATCTTTAGAAGTTGTTTTCGCTTTGCTTGTAGCTTGTCTATTTCTTGCAGCCCTCGGCGCCTTGCCTGTCTCTATTGATTTCAAGTAAGCCGATTTATTATATAATTTATCAAATCCAAAGGTCATATTGACACCTGCATTTTGACCATTTCTTATCGTGTTTCCAAGTGGCGTACCAAAAGCGTCTATCTGTATCAAAGCGCCTGCATCCCATGCATAATCAGCTTTATAGTCCGCACCAGCCTGAATCCAATCTAGTATAGGTATGCTCTTAAATGGCAATTTATAGTTTACAGAAACATTATGGTTATAGTTTTTACTTCTCCCGAGTGTTCTAAAATTCTGATTCCTATATTTCTGAGCATATGTAGGATCGTCCGTATTTATCAATTTACTATACAGTGTTCCGTTTTCATCAACCCTTGATCCATTTTCATCAACCCAATCTCTACCAGCGGCCATATCTGCTATTCCCGTTTGCCTTAGCTGATCTACCACAGAGTTGCTATTGGCCCTGAAATTAAACCTTAGGGATTTGGTAAAGTCCCAGTCCAAGACATAATTTCTCTCCCAACTGAGTCTATTATCATCAAATATAAATACGGGTACAATAGGCAGTCTGAACGTCCTAGAGTTATTTATATTAATCACACTAGTCGTAAATGAAAAATTACTCGGTAATAAACTAAAGTTAAAATCCGAAATTATCTTTAACGCTTTAACTTTTATAAACTTAAATGGTTCAATATAGTTGGTCTTTCTAGCATACACATAATCAATTCCGATGGTCCTATTAGTAGATTTATCTTCTTTGATTATTGGGTCAGACTTAATGTTTTCTGTAAAAGCGTATGATGCACTCAGATTGGAAGGTGACCACGGTTTTGATCCGTCTCCTGCTTGCACCTTTACATTGGTCACATTAAATGTTTTTATCGTTATTACTTCTCTCGATACATTTTTGATAGAATCTTTTTCTGCCTGTGTGTCTACAAGATTCACTTTTTCTTTGACCGTGAGATCAAGATCAAATGGATCAAACTGTGGAGTTATAAAAGTCTTTTGATACTGAGCATAAACGGGTAAGGTAATTTTGAAGGCTTTGGGCAATAACTTGCCAGCGTCTATATTCGTTGCAATATCGTATTGTATCGTTTCTTCTCTATTCCGTTCCATCAGCCGTTTATCTAATGCTCCGAACCCTATACTACTATAGTTACCTGCAATATTCAACTCTCCGAGATCTGCCATTTGTATTTGCATCTTAGCTTGTGCAGCCACTCCTCCTGACTCTTCAAACCCCGTAACCCTAAGTTCGTTTATCCAAACTTCTCCAGCATAGATGTCGTTTCCTGTGGATATATTCCTTACACCAATTTGAAATGCTTTTACTACACCAAGTGAAGGGTTACCTATCATCCTGATTTTATCCCCCTTTTCAGCATTAACAATAAGCTCTACCGTGTCAGTAATAGAAATGTTGTTGCGTATACGTAGTCGTTTCAGCTCTAACAAACTATCTAGTGGTATATTGATATAATTACTATCGGGCCATACATTTGTTACTCTCTGATCATTTTCTTTAGAAATTATCAACGGCAATTCGTATTCATAATAATTATTTGAATTCTCCTCCCTCTGTCCATTGTCAAAATCTTTTCCTAATCTCACATAAATGGCTAACTTTCTATCTTCTATTGGCGTCACGCTTCCAAGTGCCTTTTCGGCATGTACAAACATTTGTAGTCTTTTGTATAAGGTTAAGTTTACTCGAGCTAACTTACTTATGCTTACTTCACAAGTTCTGCTCAGGTTACTAAATTTTAAGGCAATTGACCTTTCATCTTGTAGTAAATTAGCTATCGTACCGAATGATTGGGTTCTTACCACACCCTTTGGTGTTATATAATTAAACGGTTGCTTACCAGAGTTTTCCTCTACGCCCACATCGTCCACATTAAAATCTACTGAACTTCCTGGCGTGTCGCCATCATAACATTGTGGTAGTTGTTTTCTCCACTGACTTCTCTGGAGCTGAAACTCTGCTAGCCTGAACGTTTTCGGCTTACTAAAATTAGTCATGTACATCCGCATGAATTGTATAGAACGAAATCCTGAAATATTTGGAGTTTTATCTGTGAAGCCATTTATAGGAATCTGAAACCTATACCACTTTTCCGTACCTCCACCTGCTCTAGCTACCGTTACAGATTGCCTATAAAAATTACCTAACAAAGTAGTATCTAGTTCTCCATTATTATTTTTAATTTTAATTTTATATTCATAAAACTCTTCTGTCTGATCAAGTGATTTATTGTTGTTGAGGTCCTCGGTATCCGGATATCTATTTCCTCGCACAAATGCTTGTTGGTTGTCATTATTTAATGGGGCATTCCCTTGGGGACCATTAAATTGTTTCATTTTTACTAATAAATTAGACTCATTATCAAATACCGGATTATTAAAAAATATAAAATTGTCATTTGAAGGGTCTTGAGCCACTTCCGGTAAATTTGCAATTTGGTTTTCTAAAAGCCAACTATTATACTTCTGTTGTTCTCCTTCATCATTCAAGCCATCAAATCCCAAATCCTGAATAGTTCCGTCTTGTAAATCGAATCCATTGACCAAAGGTATGCTTACTGTTGCTCGTCCAAATGCTGTATTTGTAGTAGGTACTTGTCGTTGAGCAGTAGGTATGGCATTTTCAAAAAACAAATAATTGTCCTTGATGATATCTTCGGAGACACTCCCTAAGTTAAATATTATTTCTCCTTCTTCGTCGCTGTCATGCTCTCCATCTCTTCTATCAATAAACGGATTGAGCATCCAAAACTCGATATTTTCATAATTGGCCGCCTCGAAATCTGCATTCTGAAAATACCTTGATATTCCTCCCCATCTAGTCTTTGGATTGTTTAGAACTATTTGATTGTCCCTAACAGTAAATCCATCGGAGTATGCTGAACCTGCCCTATTATCAAAATTATAAGGACCTCGTTCTGTAGGATAGTAACTAAGGTCAAATGTGAATAATTGTTGTTGACCTGGTTGTACTTGTCTGTTAGTAAAGAGTTCATTTTGATTTATAGATCTTGTATAAGGGTCTGAATTGTCTTGTAGTGTCCTTGGTGTTCCGAAATCGAGCACATACCAGTTTAGGCGTGCTCTGTTGGCACCATATATCAGATTGTTTTGTAGGAGACCTTCACCCCTTCCAAAGTTGGCAGGCGTACTTGCTAGTGACCACAAATTGGCATTAAAACCACCTAAGTTCAAATTTGTAATCGCTCCTTCAAAATCATCAATATTAGCAATTCCAGTATCGTCAAATGTGGTATTAATCGCTCTAGAGTGTCCAGGAATGATACCTGCTGCCTCAGCAGTAAGATTGATGTTTGATTTTTCAGATGTACTGTAGAATGGAAGTTTGTCTATCAT
>JBBRJL010000021.1:0-13503 GCA_038219375.1 Chitinophagales bacterium
TTAGAATAGCATTACCACCGAAACTGCCGTCCCATCCCAAAGAAGGTTGATCCGCCGGAAAGTCTTTTTGTGTAAAAACTAAGTTCCCCCAACGATCATAAACGCTAAAAATATTAATTTTTTCGATGGATTTATCTTTGGAATAGATGGTGAAATGATTGTTTCCAGAACTACTTTGTGGGTTAAAGACATTAGGGGCAATATATCCTTTGACAAATTTAACCCTTATGGTAATATCATCTGAAATTTCACATCCTTTATTATCAATAAGTGTGATCATGTATCTAGTATCCGAAAGAGGCGTAGCAATTGGGTCTAGACAGTTTTCGCAGGACAAGGTATTATATGGCGTCCATGTAATGTCGGCTATTTCGCCGTCTGTAAGGTTTGAATATATTTGTATGGGGTAGCTATCAAAAAGTCTGATTGTGGTATCTCGTCCTGCATCCAATGTCAATGGCAGCGCTGTAGAAATAATAAATTGCTCACGAATTGTACACCCATTAACATCTGTGACTATCCATTCAAAAGATCCTGAAACTACACTAATTGCAGTGTTCAGTAAATATGGTACGTTATTTATAACCAAAGAAAATGGAGAACTTCCTCCAGAAATATTAGAAAGCTTAAAACTGCCCACATCCCCATAACACAATGGTTGATCAATGATTAAATCGTACGAAGTAGGTCCTTTTTGTTTCGTTACTTCTTTTTGTAAAAATGTTGTACAACCGTTGGAAGTATCTTCAGCGTACAATGTATATCTACCAATATCATTTACAGTTAAATCTCGCCCATTTACATTTATTGAATCTGGTCCATTCCAAAATATTTGGTAAGATTGATTTGAAAATATTGCTTGTAGTAAAGTAGATGTGTCATTACACCCAATGATTCCCGATCCATTTATTTGGATATCAGGAAGTTTAAAATCAGCATAAATCTCCACTGTATTTTCGGTTTTACAACCATATTGATTAATAGTCGTCACCACAATTTGTTGAGCTGAATTTACAGTTATGGTGTCTGTCAATTCTGTATCTTGATTGGTTTGCCATACATAGGTAAGTTGTTGTGATCCTTCTATTTTATTGAAGAGAAGAGCTTCTCTAGCTTTACAATTTATCGTATCAGGGTCAAACTGGCTCTGTGGCAAATCCAAAAATGCATCTATTTGGAAAGTAATAATACTGTCACACCCCAAACGATTGACCGCTTCCAAAGTGAACTGACCGGCAGAACCTATTTCATAACCTGTTGAAATTTCTACCTTATTACTGCCTGAAATTAGGTAATAGGATTGAGTCATTCCACTATTATCATTAATTGCCAATAATGTTTTTGGCTTGTAACATGTGAGGTCTTCATAGAGGAGTGTAAAGTTGGGTTTTGCCTTATTTTCAGAGACTATTATTTCTTCTGACTTTATACACCCATTTTCGCCTACAAGCGTAAGTAAATATTTTCCAGATTTGGTTAATAAAGGTGTCAACTCAGCTTGATTAGTATAAGATGGCCCTTGCCAAGAAAAATTATCATAATTTGTAGCTATAACCATAGGCAGTACTTGGGTTACATCACATGTGAGCGTATCGGTAAGGCTGATGGCGAGTAATGGAGACAGCGTATCAATAGGTAATCGAATTGTTTTTTCGTTTTCACATCCGTTTTCAGCAGTGGCAATAATGGTATATAACCCAGCATCAGGCGACGATATAATATTGTTAGTTCCAGTGTTGCCCAATTCATTGACCCAGCGGATGGAAGCATTTATGGAAGTGGAAATTTCGATACGACCAATTGGATTTGTGCAAGTAATAGCATCAATAATTTCAAACAATTCAGGAAATGATTTAGAAGACGGTAGAAAATAGGCAAGTGTATCTTTACAACCATTTTTTCCAGAAATGATCAATGAATAAGTCCCTTCCTGATCAAAAATTGGGTTTTTTTCTTCAGAAACCTGATTGTTTCCTTCCCAATAGAATGATACGGCATTTGTACTCGTACTGATAAATCCACCAATGTTATCCACACAATCTATAGAGTCTACAATAGCTTGATAAATAGGAATCTCATAATCTGCTGAAACAAGGATGGTATCATTAACTTTACAACCATTGATGTCTTCTATTTCAAAATTGTAGATACCTGCTTCTGACACAAGTAGTGTATCAATACTAGTAAGTTCGACATTATTGTAAAACCATTTAATTTTGTCTGAAGATGATGTAGTAGAGAGGGAGAGTGTTACTTCGGTTTTAATACATGATAATGTGTCAGGATTATTAAGTTCATATTGAATGTTATGGGGAATTATTTCTACTAACACACTATCTGTGTACGTGCATCTATCTCCAAGAAAAAAAGTGAAATAATAATAGCCAGCACGATCCACTTTGATAGCTGTTTGATCTGCCTTTATGTCTTTGATACCTGGCCCACGCCACATTATACTGTCAAAAGGTGTCATGTTTAGTAATGTGATATCAATAGTAGGAGTATTACATTTTATAGGCAAAATGGTATCAGTATCGTATTTAAAAAGTAGATTTTCGTAGATTATAATTGTCGATTCTTTACCAATACATAAATTGGAATTAGTGCCGCTTACTTGATAAATGCCTGGTAGGGTGGTGGTTATCTGATTACCAAATGTGGTAGTACCATTGGGCAGTGTCCATATAAAATTTGATATCGGGTCATTAGAAGTGACTTGGAGTATGGTGGTGTCTGAATTGCAATCAATAGTAGTATCTCCAGTGATGGTAAGTATTGGAAGATTCAGGTTTCCAGATACAAGATACGCTATGTTCTGCTCGCAACCATCAGCATTAGTCACAGTGACAGCATAAATACCGGGTGAAGAGATGTCAATAGTTTGTTGATATGGGTCTGATTCAATCGTTCCGCCAACGGTCTGCCACATAAAATCGTAATATTCAAATATTGGAAAAGGCGAAACGGACAATCTTGTAGAAGTATTGTTACAACTTAAAACGTCAAAACTAACAGGTTCAATTATAAAATCAGAAATAGTAACTGTAAATGCCATTTCCTCTTTGCACAAAGGGCCAAAAAATATATCATCAATAGCAAAGTCATTGCCACCTGTAGCGGTATTTTGATTGGTGATACAAATCTCTACTGAAGTATTGCTGCCAGAGTTCCATTCGGTGAAGAATTCTTGCCAATTACAAGTGGCGCTAGATAAGTTGAGTGCATTACCCAATAAACTACCACCTATCGAAAATTGTAAAATTGCAGGTGAGCTTGGAGATATAGACGTAGCAAAAGCCTGAAAAATATAATCTGTGCCAGGATTTACACTGATCGTTTGACACCAAACTTGCTGTAAACTAGGAGCTCCGTTGACCATCATCATATTAATACCTCCGCTTGTATGATCCATACAGGGTGGGAAAGCTGCATGCGTCAAACTAGGATTTGTTCCAATGATATAGACACCTTCACAACCTAATGATCCCCATACCTGATTGCCGCTCGGGCAAGTGTAACCTGGCGTTGACAGGGCATAATCAGAGGTGAACCCAGTGTTTCCGGATTCAAAATCTCCATTAAAAATGAGATTTACGAGAGGTAGGCTTACGACTTCAAGTGTAAACGTAGTGGTTTCTGACACGAAAGTCGTTGGAGTGAGATTTGTAGTATTTAGGTAACCATTGGAACCATTCCATTCATATGAAAAGTAATCACCAAAAATCGCTCCATCAAGTAAAACTTGTGAAGGCTCGCATAACGTAATGTCACTAGGTACTGTAAAGGTAAAATTGCAGTTTTGAGCATCTAAAATACTAGAATAAAATATAAGACAAAGAGTACAAAATTTTATATAAACCCACGTTCTAAACATTCTCTTATTACATTGTGCCAACAAATATACCCTTTTACCATATAATATTCATTTGTGGCGTTATATTTTAAATAATTATACGTCAATATTGTTGAAATAGGAGATTTTATGGTTTCAAAATGACCAAACATCCTGATAGAAGATAAAAATTTGTATCCTTGAGTATTAAGTCGTAACTTTGTGTAAATATTTAAAGTGTTGAAATGATAATTTGATAAATACAATAATTCATAAATACACGTTAGCTAAAAACCAAAAATGACAAATGATAAAATATCTTATTGTTCTAGCGCTGGGTTATTATATTTACCAACAATATTTTTTAGGTAGACATTCGAATAATCTTGGTAATAAAGAAAACCAAGCAAATTTAAACAATAACAAAGGAGATTATGTTGATTACGAAGAAGTTGAATAGCGTTACAGAAGAAAAATAGAAGTGGACTTATCAGGATTAACAAAACTTAGCAAAAAGTCATTTGAGGACACGTACGAGATCATAGATGAAACAGATGATTTTTTAATTGTATTGAAGAAGCATGGAGTTGCTGTACAAGCCACTGATTCTGAGCAAGATGATCTAGAGAAGATTCTAAAGGAAAAGTATAAGACACCCATTTTTGTTCTCAATCGTATAGACCAGCCTGTGACAGGATTGGTGATATTTGGCAAGAATAAAAAATTTACAGAAGCATTCACCGAGATGTTTAAGGAGCGTGTTGTAAAAAAGACATACTTAGCCATTGTAGCAGGAAACCCAGAAAAAGAACCAACAAAACTTAACCACTTCATAAAAAAACTTCATAATCGTGCCATGACTGCCGATGAGAAAGTTGATGAAAATTTTAAAGAGTCCGTATTGTATTATACTCTTATTCAGTCATTTGACAATTATCATTTACTAAAAGTAGATCTAGAGACAGGAAGGTTCCACCAGATTCGAGCTCAATTAGCTACAATGGAGATGCCTATCAAAGGAGACCTTAAGTACGGTTCCAGGAGGCCAAATCTTGATAGAAGCATATGTCTACTTTCCTATAAATTTGCTTTTACGCACCCATTTACGGGTAAAAAGTATGAATACAAATCTCCATTTCCGACCAATGATGTCTTATGGGGATTGGTTGATGAGCATTTAGTAGACAGCTCTTTTTAAAGGCAAAGTTATTCCTATTTTGATATAACAAAATAAGCCAGATTCATGAGTTAACGAAGATGGCTCCCAAAAAATTAATTAACTCAAACTTGAGTCTACTCCGAAAATGCTCACTTTTTAATAATTAATCGTTTTTACCCCTTAACCCATAAAGGGAAACAATTGATTATCAAAATATTATATATATTTGTTATTTAAATATGATCTTGTAATTACTTTTCGGAGTGGACTCAAACTTCTTTTATACTTCCTACCTACATATTTAATCTATAGACATCAGGTAATTCGGAATTACTATCAAAATTGACATCCAAATCCTTAACTAGTCCATTTCTTATGGAATAAACCCAACCGTGAATCCAGAGCTTTTTCCCTTGTTTCCAAGCGTTTTGTACAATAGATGTCTTGGCAAGATCCATCACTTGCTCTACAACATTAAGCTCTACGAATCTATTAAATCGTTCGTTTTCATCAGCCAAACTATCTAGTTCTACATGATGCAGTCGATATACGTCTTTTATATGTCTAATCCAGTTGTCTATAAGGCCAATATTTGCATTTCCCATCGCAGCTTTTACGCCTCCACAACCATAATGTCCACATACGATAATGTGTTTCACCTCGAGTACATTGACAGCATAATCCAAAACGCTCAACATATTCATATCTGTATGGAGTACCATATTTGCAATGTTCCTATGTACAAACACTTCCCCTGGTTGAGTGCCAGTTATTTCATTGGCAGGTACTCTACTATCTGCACATCCTATCCACAATAATGGCGGCTTTTGACCGTCAGCAAGTTTATTGAAAAAATTTTCGTCTTCTGCAAGTTTTGATGCAACCCAATTCTTATTATTTTCTAGAATTTGTTGATAAAATTGGCTCATTTTTTATTTTTTATTTTGTAAAAATTTATTTTTTCTTGATAAGAGTTTTAATCAACTCTGTATTACTACCTGTTTGAGTAAGGTTTTCTACCCAGACGTTTCTTGTAACATTCTCTGAATTTTCTACCTTGTGATGTTTTTCAAAGCCTATTAAGCCGAAGTCAATATTCTTGGCAATGGCACCATATTCCTTAAACTCACGGATCAAGTCTAGGACATCATGTGCTATATAAATGGAACGAGATGCATCTATAATTACCTTAGCATTATCTGGCAAGTTTTGTAGCGTCATTTTTATTGCTGCTTTGTTAAGAAATGATACTTCTTGTGCTAAATCTATGTGAATTATATCACCATCGTGGTAGGTTTCTCTTTTAAAGAAGTACGCTTTTTTCGCATTTCCTATCAGTATAAAAATGAAACTTATGATCATACCAATGGCAACGCCTTTCAACAAGTCAATGAATACTACGGCAAGGAGCGTGACAATAAATGGTAAAAATTGGTATATACCCTGTGCCCAGAAATGCTTTACTTTATCTGGACTAGCCAATTTGTAGCCTATTAATAATAGAATAGCAGCTAGAGTAGCTAATGGGATCTGATTAAGAATCGTAGGTATTAACATTACTGAAATCAGAATTAACGCACCGTGGATGATGGCAGAAAGTTTTGTTCTAGCGCCAGAATTTATATTTGCAGATGTGCGGACTACTACAGATGTCATCGGCAATCCTCCGATCAGTCCGCTCAGCATATTTCCTACGCCTTGAGCTCTCAACTCTTTGTTAGGGTTTGAAAATCTTTTGTAAATATCCATTCTGTCACCCGCTTCGATACATAATAATGTCTCAATGGAAGCTACAACAGCAATTGTGGCGGCAGTAAGCCAAACAGTATAATTTGTGATACCATTAATATCTGGAAATACAAAAATAGACTTAAAATCAGCATAACTTCTTACTACTGCAAGTGTCACAAGATGATCTGCTTGTACTGCGAGTGAAGAACTTGATGATATAAATATATTGTTCAGAATAATTCCAGAAACTACGGCAACTAATGCGCCGGGTATAAGTTTAAGATTTTTTAAAAAAGGAATTTTTTCCCATAATATCAGGATTATTAATGCCATAACGGTTATAATCGTTGCACCAATGTGGATACTCTCAAATGCTTTGACTAATGATGTAAGGGAGTTTCCTCCTGTTTTCTCTACAAAGAAAAAATCACCTTCTGCATCTTTATCATAGCCAATAGCATGTGGTATTTGCTTAAGAAAAATGATTACCCCAATCCCAGCCAACATTCCTTCGATGACATTATTAGGAAAATAGTTGGATATGGTACCCGCTTTCAGTATTCCTAGTAGCAATTGCATTGCACCTGCAAGGACCACTGTAAGCAAGAATAATTCAAATGAACCAAGTGTCGTTATTGCAGTAAAGACTATTGCAGTCAAACCAGCTGCGGGGCCAGATACACTCACTTGAGAATTACTTAGGAAGCCGACAACTAATCCACCAATAATACCAGAAATAATACCAGAAAACAAAGGAGCACCAGATGCTAAAGCAATACCAAGGCAAAGAGGCAGCGCTACCAAAAAGACAACTAGCCCTGATGGAAAGTCGTTTTTTAGGTATTTGCTGGAAAGAAAGTTATGCATATGTTTGGTTTAAAATATTTATCAAAATTGATTCAATTCCAAGGGATAGTTTTTGAATAAAATCAATTTTAAACTGAATAAAATTCTTTTAGAATACAAGATTATGGTAACGATCCAAAAATAGCATATCAAAATATTGATAATGATTAGCACATGATTTTTCGCAATATTAGAGCGAAAACTAACATAAATGAAGGAAAGTTACAAATTAGATATAGTCGGGCGGACTATAAAAATTAGGGACAAAAAATGTTCCCTTGGTGTCGTGAAGTGCATGGTAATTTCTATTCGTGATTTTTAAAGTTTGTGTGGATTCAGATCCAGTATTTGTAGTGTAAATAAAGTCTAAGTGAAAGCTTTGACAATCTGTTTCTTCTTCTCCTCCATTTGCTTCTTGGATTTCTTCCGATACGGCCACAGGTGTAATGCCTCTACTCCAGGACTTCATGATGCTGAAATTCAGGAATAAAAAAATTACAAGAAGTATTAAAGATACTATTTGGTCCTTGGACATAAGCTAGCTTGTTAGAAAATCCATACAACGATATTTATCATTTTGTTTAGTTTGGTATATAACTCATTCGTTAAATATAAAATAAAAAGCCCCACCATAAGTTCTGATGAAGGGGCTTTTTAAGAAATTATATTTTAGTAAACTTCAAACTTTGAATATCTCCATTGATCATTGCCTTAAGGAAGTAAGAACCACTTGGCAATTCTTCAACCTGAATATGCATCAAGTCATTATCCCCTATTGTTTTATGGTTTTGTTGTAATAATACTTTACCGGATACGTCGATTATTTGAAAATCAACATCTGAATTATTTAGATTCTTGATTTGAATATCTAGTAATGAGTTTACAGGGTTTGATACTAATGAAATATTTTTAGTAGTTGTAACGCCAAAATCATCAGATGAAGAAAGTGATCTCTGACCATTGCTGAACCAAACAGCCCATCTTTTACTGTTGGCAAATAATGTTGCAGGAGCAGTAGTTGGTTCTATTTTATTTGCCTGTAGGTTTATGACGCCTAAATTTAGAGATGAAGGTCCTTCATTATCAAAAACTAGTTTATTGTCTTTGCTGCTATAGTTAGGATATCCTAGAGTATTATTAGAATAAATGAGACTTACGATTCCTGTTTCTATATTGCCTCCTACTATGATTACATCACCATTTTCATCAATGTAGTCAAAGGCTATGATATAAGGACTATTTTTGGAGAAGGTTGGATTTCCAATACTTACATCATTAGGCAGAGAGGCATATAGTTTTTCTACTGTCCCAAGCGAAAATGAATTTGAAGTATTATTCCAAACTTTTATAAAACTAATATCCCAATATGTAATAGAACCTGAAGTATTACTTTTCAGTTCATTTTCGGCATCATACATGATGTATTCACCTGTGATATCAAACTCCATAGCATCGGCATAATTGACATCTCCGGTAGAAACGCCTTGTGTGTATGTAGGGTTGTATAGCTCAAAAGTCTTGCTTGTGGTAGTAGCTCCAAAGTTAAAAACGATTATTTCATTATTTTCTTCGGTAGTAAGTGCTGCTATTTTTGAACCATCTTTTGAGATAATAGTATTCCTCCATATAGGGTCTGAGCCAATGGCATCCTCTTCAAAAGTTACAGGATTTTTTGCCCAATCTATTGTTATATAATATAATTTATTGTCAGAACCAACGAATACAATTTCGCTTCCGTCATCAGAAATACTTGGTTTTGATAGGACTGATTTTGTTGAAATTTGCCCTATACTTTGACCACTTGTATTATATATGAAAAGACCATTATTATTTCCACCTGTGGTAAGTACAAATTCCTGACCTGGGTTAGACTCATTATCTATCTCATAGTCTCCACCTTCATTGCCAAGTATGCCTACTTCATCAAAAGCTTTTTTGGCAGCGTTGATTTCTGTAGTACCAAATAGATCGGTAGTAGCTTTTATGACCGCTATTCTACAATCTACAAATTTGGAAGATTTGGTAAGATAAGTGGACAGTGCTCGGTAATATACTTTTTCAGCTTTGTCTTTACCCACGGCCGTTGCAAATTTAAAAAATGCAAAGTTTGGTATGCCACTATTAATGTGTACGCCTCCATTATCATCTGTGCCCTGATATCTTTCATTATAATGTCGTGGTTGCCATCCTTTGTTAAAATTATTTGTAGAAGCGCCATTATGTGGGTTTTCCAAATCTCTTAATGCACCTGATGGAAAAAATGATGTTTTGACGATGTCTTCGCCTATTTTCCAATCATCACGGTCTATCATCGTTCCAAAAACGTCTGCAAACGATTCGTTCAATGCGCCTGATTCTCCTTGGTACTCAAGATTTGCTGTGCTTTGTATGACACCGTGAGTCATCTCATGCCCTGCTACGTCCAGCCCACGAGCTAGAGGCAGGAAAGCGTCATCACCATTACCATAAAACATAGCGGCACCATTCCAAAATGCATTTCCCATCGTATTGCCATCTTCGTCAGCTACATTAATGAAAGAAACGATATTGCCTCCCGAACCATTTATGGATTTTCTATTGTGTACATTTCTGAAATATTCAAAAGCTTTACCACCATTATAATGAGCGGATACGCCTGCTTTATTATCCCATGCATTATTATTTGATGTAACATGATCGTAGTTGAAATTATCTTTTTGTGGTGAAGTGTTAAATGCATTTATGGTCCAAATGACACCTTCAGGATCATTTGGTAGTTGTGCTGCTGAGGAAGAAAAGATATCTCGAGAACCGTCAATCAGGTAATATTTATTTCCTACCTGATAGGTATTTATTTGTCTATTCATATTAAATAAATCAAGTGCATTTGCTGTTGCTTTTCCATCGAGAACAAGGGATTCAGTTTGACTGCAAGATTCTCCCTTTGTGTGTTTATGATTGTGAAACTTACATATGCTTTGAAACTTATTGATAACATCACTTGTGCGAGCATCAATAAAATATTCCCATCTTTCTACAAGGTTTTTATATGTGGAGATGTGATAAGCTAAGTAAAATGCGCCTTCATAAGGATAAATAACGAGCTTATTACTAGTTTTCAATTGTCCAAATATAGGATCTGTTTCATGTTTATACGTTTGTATTTCACCCATATCATTGATGCAATGAATTAAAGCAATATCATTTGTGAATGAAGGTGTTACATTTTCCATTTCTATGGTAGGGAAATAGCTACCATTTAAAAAATCAAAAGCCTGATCGGATCCATGTATCATGATTTCAGCACCATATACATCTATATTTTTGACTTTTTGTTGAAGTTTCACATGTGTTATTCCTAGATCATCCGTTTGAGTAGACTCTACGCTAAATTCATTTGATGGATCTTTGATTTTCATAAGGGGCGCAGCAGTATGCAAGTATTCTAATGCTAGGGCATCTGATGACATGCCTTTACTCCCACTATTTTTTAGGCTTCCTTCAATATATACGGGTACATTTCTATCATTTAAAACTCCGGGTTTAAGACCACTTTTGAGCGCTTCAAGACCACCATCATTCAAAGATTTGTAGACGACATTTATATCGTTTTTAGTGTCAGATGTTTCTTGTTTTGTTGGTTTGACAAGATTAAGCTTGATATTCTCTTTGGTAATTTTGATAGACGGATCAAAATCGACTTTTTTGAATTGTGCCTGTATGAATACGGTATTCAGTAGCATGATAGCTATGAGAAGGATCTTATTTTGTGATTTCATGAATATTAAAATTTAAAATGATTGGGTTTATATAAATTGAATTTTATTTATTTGAAGTCGATTTATCTTTGAGGGGTTTCATTAATATGTCAAAATATGTGGCTATGTTTTTATTATCTAAAGGATTGTTTCCCCATTTTAGGGATTGTTTTTGTCCATCTATATTACGTTCTATAAAATAATACTTGTTGCCAGGATCGTTCAGAATCATTTTATCAAGGCCAAGAGCGGTATAATTTTTAAAAATTTGATTGACCATTTCGTCCGGAATAGAAGCTAATTTTACGAATGCAGTATCATTTGGCACATAAATATCCCCTTTTTTATTCAAGTAATAACTATTCACCTTGCCGGTAAATCCTCCACCTGAGCCGAATGAAATATAATCGCTTCCTGATTCATTTGGATCAAAAACCGGCTTTTTAGTACTACATGACAAAGTACTTAAACAAAAAACCATAAGGAAAACGGGAAAACTAAATGTGTGCATCTCTAATAAATGTTTAATCATGATATTCGAGCCGGGGACTTTGACTACAAATAAATACAAAAGTAACCTTTATTTTTTAAAAACA
Source organism: Chitinophagales bacterium (assembly GCA_038219375.1). Taxonomy (GTDB): domain Bacteria; phylum Bacteroidota; class Bacteroidia; order Chitinophagales; family Saprospiraceae; genus OLB9. The sequence continues at coordinate 11,902 of JBBRJL010000021.1, forward strand.
GATTAAAAATAAGGTGTAAATCTAATGTTTTCTAACTATCAGGCCGTCGATCAAGGTTATAATTTCATTACATCTGTTTTGATTTATTTTGCAAGCTTTGAGGTGAGAAATAGCTAGGTCTCGATAGGCTTCGATGACTTGTGCTGTATATTCCCTTACAACTACGGACACAAATATCTTTTTGACTTGTTCTATTTTGTAGTTTTCGTCCCATTGTGTATTGGGATCATAAAGTTGGGAGAGTTCTTCTTTTTGTTTGTCGTCAGCAAGTTCCCAAGATTTTAGGTATAGGTACGTTTTTTTATTTTGGAGGATATCGCCACCTATTCGTTTACCTACCCTAGCAGCTTCGCCAAAGGTATCTAGTACATCGTCTTGTAACTGAAAGGCAATGCCGAAGTTTTTTGCAAACTCATAAAGGTGTTTTTGATCAGATTCATCCGCTCCTGCAAGGATAGCCCCCATTTGTATAGAAGCAGCCATAAGAACAGAAGTCTTAAGCGTGATCATTTCTATATACTGATCTATGGTCACATCTTTTTGTATCTCAAAATCCATGTCCATCTGCTGACCTTCGCAAACTTCAAAAGCCATTTTGTTAAACACAGTCATAAGGTCAGTTACAGTATGTGCATCTTTATAATCCAATAGATACTGATAAGCTTGTATCATCATTACGTCTCCTGTGAGGATGGCGGTATTTGTATTGTACTTGATGTGTACCGTCGGCTGGCCTCTTCTGATTTCAGCCTTATCCATGATGTCATCGTGAAGCAAGGTAAAATTGTGAAAGATCTCCACAGCCATTGCGGCATTTAGTGCTTTTTCTACATCATTTTTGTAGAAGTCATAACCCAATAGTACAAATACAGGTCTTAATCGCTTACCTCCAAGTGATAATATATAATCAGCGGGTTGGTAAAGATTAATGGGCTCTCGTGTGAGCGGATGCTCAGAAAGGTGCTTTTCAAAAATCTGAATTAATGGTTTGATGACGTCCATGCCGCAAAAATAGGGAAATAAATGAATTATTATCACATATTAGTTAATGGTAAATCTGATATACTTAATAGTTCTACCATTCAAGAGATGGGATTTTTCATAATAAGTTTTGTAAGAAAGCTCATCGAATGCTAGTGGTGTAGCGTATATATCATCATTCCGATAAAGAATTTTTGCACCATTGTATTCAGCTAATTTTTCTAATGTAAAGTGGTATAATGTATCGTCATCCGTCTTCAAATGGAAGGTGCCTCCTGGCTTTATGATCTCTTTGTACTTATCCAAAAATGGCGGTGATGTGAGTCTTTTATTTTCTTTGCTTTCACGGAGGAAAGGGTCAGGAAATGTGATCCATATCTCGTCCACTTGATTTTGAATGAAAAACAATCCAATTTGTTCTATCCTTGTACGTAGGAAAGCAACGTTAGCCATGTTATTATTTAAAGCAATCGTGGCACCAAGCCATATCCTAGCTCCTTTCACATCTACGCCTATAAAGTTTTTATCAGGATATGCTTCTCCCAAGGCAGTAGTGTACTCCCCCCGACCACAAGCTAACTCAAGTACTAGGGGATGATCATTGTTAAAATGTTGGGTTGC
>JBBRJL010000022.1:0-13185 GCA_038219375.1 Chitinophagales bacterium
GGAACAGCGCCCCGATATTTTTTGTCAAAATTTTCGGGTTGAAAGTCTCCTATGGCTGTAGGAATGTCTGCCACCATCTCATTGGGAAGTAACTGTGCCGTTTCAAGGGTGTGCGCATACAACAATGGTTTGAGCAAACTGCCATAACTCCTTGGTGCCTGAGCGACATCAACATATGAAAATTTTCCATTAGCAGCCTTTACATTACCTTGGTATGCCAATAATTGATTAGACTTAACATCAATGACGATTGCAGCAATATTTCTGATGTCATCTATTTTTAGAAATGAAGATTCACGATAGAGCAATTCTTCCATTCTTATCTGAATGTCATACGGAATTGTAGATCTAAAAACATATTTTTCAGGATATTTTTTCGACAAAAACAAAAGTAGGTGGTAACCATGTTGTGGTATTGATTTTGTTTCTATTGGTAAGTCTTCCCCAAGATAAAGTTCTAATTCTGATGCATCAAAATGACCGTTTTTATGCAATTTCCTGAGCAAAAAATCACGTTTTTTCTGAAGTGAATTCCTGTTTTTAGTAAGATTAGCAGAAGAAGGACCATTGGGCATGACAGCGAGAAGCGCATATTCCGACCAAGATAATTTATCAATAGACCTACCGAAATATCTCAATGAAGCAGCTTTGATCCCGATAGTATTACCACCGAACGGCGCTATTTCACACCATTCTCTCAATATTGTTTTATCTCTGTTCAGTAAGCTATATTTAATAGCACCGATAGTTTCTTTTAGTTTATTGTACCAATTGCGTTGCGCATTCTTATTTTTCATTCTCATTACTTGCATTGGAATGGTACTTGCACCACGTTTGGTTCTGCCATCTTTGAGATTTTCGACCAATGCTTTTGTAATGGCTACTGGATTTACACCAGGATGGTAGTGGAAGTATTCATCTTCATAAGTGATGATGCAGTCTATCAGTTTTTGTGGTATTTCCTCATCCATCGGAAAGCACCATTGTTGATCTTGAGAGATCGTTGCAGATAGTAAAACACCTTCTTTGCTATATAGAATTTTGCTATAACTCGGTCTAAATTTAGGTAACGGCATCAATAAAAACGCCGCAAACAGAAATATAAAAGCCCAAAATGTGAATCGTTTTGTTTTTGAATTTAGCAACTTCAATTTTCGGCTATTTTATTTCCTGTTTTCAATTTTGAATATTATTTAATTTCTTTGTGGACCAATATTCTGGAAATGTGCAGCAATGACATTTAAACATAAGACTACCGTAAAAATGGCAAATCCGGGAAAAACTACCAACCACCACAACTTCATATTCCTACCTTCGGCAAGGAGTTTTCCCCATGAAATCTCTTCGACTGGCAACCCAATTCCCAGAAAGGAGAGAGAAGATTCTAGAATAATAGCACTACTGATACTAAAACATATGACTACTAACAATGTTGGCAAAATATTGGGTAGTATATGTATGAATATGATTCTCATACTATAAAATCCAAAGACTCGCGCGCTTTGAATATAAGTTTCTTCTTTTACAGCTAAAGTTTCAGCCCTTGCAAATCTTGCGAACTCCGACCACATCAGCAGGGAAATAACAATTACGATATTCCAGAGTGATGGTTTGGGGAATAACACTATCAACGATAAAAGGAGAAACAAACCCGGTATTGATTTTCTGATCTCGATAAGTTTCATGACTAAAGTATCCAGTGGAATAGCTATTATTTTGCTTTTGACGTGGTGTAAAATATATCTATTGACCGCTACAATACAAAAGACTATCAAAAATAAATATATTACAAAACGAAAAACATCTACGTTAAAGATCAAAAATTCATACCACAAATAATAGGTAGAGAGCGTAAGTGTACATAATCCAAATATCCACTGAATTATATTGAGTCGCCATTTATTATCACCAAAATATGCAGCTGACATTCCGAAAGTCACACCAATCAAAAAGGATAAAAAGACTGAAAAGAAACCAATTTTAAATGCTGTCGCAGTACCATATATGATACCTGATAAAACGTCTCTACCCAATCTGTCTGTTCCCAACCAATGCATGTAACGCAATGATTTTGCATTGGAAAAGTCAAATGGTTTTGCGCCTTGTTGTGCAGCCGTATCCATATTGCCTGGCGCATAAGGTATCAACGGCATTATACACCATGCATTTTTGGAAGTCCCATAAGTACTATCTGACAGATGGCCGCCTGATATAAATGGAAACGTTATGCCATCATCCGAGCTACATAAAAGTCGTTTGTCACCTACCAAAACAGGAGAAAACAATGCAACAACCAAATATAATATCAAGATGTATTTTGCGGTGGTATATCCAAAACTAGTATTTCTACCTCTCATCACGATAGCTTTATCTTAGGGTTCAACCATCCGTATAGCAAATCAGCAAGTAGCAAAAATATAATGGTACAAAAACTGATGATGATCAATATACCGAAAACAACATTCCAATCAGCACTATAAATACTGTCGTACATCAATCTACCCATGCCCGGAATATTAAAGATAACTTCAATGATCAGCGAACCTGACAGTCCTGCAGGAATACTGCCCGCAATGATCGTAACTATGGGAATCATGGCATTGGGGAGTATATGGCGTAACAATACTTTACGATCGTCTAGACCTTTGGCTTTTGCCATCATAACGAAACCTTTCATTTTCTGAAAAATGATATTATTCCTTGTGAGTCTACTCAAATATGCAATATCATTGGCTACAAGACAAATAACAGGCAAAACTAACTGCGATGAAAAATGTCCCGCTTTTTCCAAAAATCCCATGTCTTCATGAATGACCCAACTACCAGGAGGTGGAAAGATATCCATCCAACTACCATAAGCATCCGAAGTAAAATAGATAATCAACATAGATGCCAACCAAAATACAGGCATGGAATATAAAATCAACCAAAACACATTACTCACTTTATCAAAATATCCTCCAACCTTGAAACCACTTAAAACCCCAGTAGGTATCGCTATCAAAATAGTAATGATCAAGTTAAGCAATAAAAGTAATAGTGTCCAACTTATCGCAGATGCTATCTTGTCTAATACACTTCTGCCATCTTTGATAGAAATCCCCCAATTTCCTGTAAAGAGTCCCGATACCCAAAGATGAAATTGATTGTTTGTTCCATGCCAGATTATTTTTGGAAAGTAACTTACCTTTTTTTCATTTTTGAGATTATCAAAAGAAGTATTTAGAGCCTGATATTCATATTGTAACAAAAGGCGTGGCAAGGTCGACAAGCTATCTAAAACATTTCCTATTTCATCAATAGAAGAGATAAAAAGAAGGCTGCGACTAGATGCTAATTTGCTTCTATGTTGGAAAGAAACCGTCGTATCTAGCAATATTTCAGGTAGTTTATTGACAAAAGCATCTCTATCCTTGAAGTATTGTAAAACTTGTTCAAATCCATATTTTTGCTGTAAAAAAGTTTTGATTTCCTTTCTTTTGGTCGGTGACAAAACTTCATTCAAATTTTCTGGATAAAAATCAGGTTGAATACTGACGTAAAAATCAGGCTTATCCAGATGAAGCTGAATATAATTATTTTGATATACTTGGTTTGCATTGCTACTTTGTGGCAACACACCTTGTAAGGTAATTAACGACTCAGCAGCATCACCAGGAACCAACTTGCTCAAAAAAAAAGCCAATACCATCACCATAATGACAGTAGGCACGATTAACATTACTTTTTTGATGACATAAATCAACATACGATTTGGTAGATGATAAAAATTATATTAGTTCGGCGAACTAACCATTTTTTTGTTTAACTGAAAGGTATTGGCCATATAACCCGGTCTTTTTACGGTAGAAGAAGAATTCCACTTTTTACTTACCACAATTTTTTCTTCAGGCGCGTACAAGAAGATAGCTGCTTGGTCGTCATAAATCTTTTTTTGGATTTCTTGATAAAGTTTAACCCTTTCAGTATCATCTTTTGTAACCAATATTCTATCGATTAATCCATCTACTTCTGCATTTCTGTATGAAGTATAATTGGATCCATCAGGCGTATCATTGCTAGAATGCCAGTCATTTTTTAGATCATCCCAGGTTTGTACATCTTGGGATATTACAGCCGGCACCAGATCGTAATTTCTGGTTTTTAGGTTTTCGGCACGTATTTGTTTGAATTCTTTTTGTGTAATATTGATTTTTATCCCGATTTTAGCTGCATTTTGCTGGAGAATCAAGGATAGTTGTTTGCCTAGTTCTTGACCCGAGATCAAAATATCAAGTTCTAATTCAGTAAATTTTCCATCTATTTTTTTATCAAGGATATCATTTCCATTCGAATCTTTCCAGCCCGATTCCTTCAAGAGTCTTTGTGCTGTAGGAATATCAAAAGTAACTGGAATCAATGATTTATTATGTGTTTTTTTGACTGGATGGATTGGACCTACTACCCTCACAGCCATTCCTTTTTCTATGTTAGCTATGATACTTTCTACATCGACAAGGTGAGCCAATGCTTTCCTAACATTTGTATCTGAAAGTTTTGGGGTTCCATTATTGATATTTATAAGATAATATTTCATCAATGCTGGATGGTAAAAACTGAATTTATCTATCAAAAGTGGGTCCTTGCTCAATTCCTGATAATTCTCAGCTGATATTTCATTTACTACATCTATCGTACCTGCTTTGAGTTGTGTAATCGCACTCAGTTCATCTGGGATGATGTGAAAAATCATTTTGTCAGGTCCTTGTTTGAGTAATGGTCTATCCATATCTTTTGCCCAATAATCACTCTTCTTCACTAAGACAACACTTTGGTCAGATACCCAACTTTGGATGGCATATGGTCCACTACCACTCATCTTGTCTCTAGAAAAATCATTCCCGTTAAAAACTTCTGCAAATCGCACTAAGGTGCTGTCTGCGGCAAGCTTTTCTTCATTTGCTGCTACAAAATCAGTTATTTTATAGTTACCCAAAGCGTTATTCTGATCATAATAATATTTTGGATAGATTTCTACATTTACGGCTGTCTCCAGAGCAAGCATATAGTCTTTGGCAAATATGACTGTGAATTTTTTAGGATTATCAGGGTCAGGTATTACGTCACTTATATTTTTGACAAATTCACGATACTTTGCCGCATTGGTAAGGTGCAGATTGATAGCTTTTACGGTAAAGACGTAGTCTTCAGCTGTTATAGGGCTGCCGTCATCCCATTTAGCTTCTTCGAGTATCTCTATATTAAATGACAATCCGCCTCTATACATGCCCGTATCAATAGACATAACCTCAGGTATTGATTTGATAAGAATAGGGCTTAGCTCCAAACTCACAGGATCAAAATCTGCTAGTGGTAGGTGGAGATATTGATATACTTCTCTAGCCGTTGGGTTGGGAAATAATAGTGGATTAATCCTTTCGGGATCCTTTTTTAATCTGATATTTATTGTCTGATCTTCATATTTTCGATCATTTTTACAGGATAAAAAACTAACAAAAATAACGCAAATAAGGGCAAAAGGGATTCTACTCATAACCGACTACTAATTTATTAATTACAAAAATATAAATTATTTTAAACAATTGTATAGATATCCTAATTCTGGCTGAAAATATAATATTAAGAGATCGCATAAAAAATTGCACCAGACATAGTATTTTGTCGTTTCCCGAAGACGTTTTCTAGAAAAAGTATATATTCAAGGCCATTCCAATTAAATAATAAACAATCATTTTTATAACAATTGTCACATAATGGTAGTTTATCAAGGGAAGGGTTTGGTGATGATAAAAATAAATTTGATACCATGACATCGACATAAAAAATAATCATAGCTCATTTTATACAAACCAAGATGATTATTTTATATAAAAGATTCCATTCCGCGAGTGATGCGGTACGAGTTATGACCATTAAAATAGAAATAAAAATAAACAGATGACAGAAAAGAATAAAGAAATCATCCTTATTGCAGGTGGAACAGGGTTAGTGGGAAATGCATTAGTAGAAGCAATTGACAAAAAAAAGTATGATATTGTCATACTGTCAAGAACTTCAAAAAAAAGTGAAAATGATAGCATAAAGTACGTATCATGGTCTCCATCATCTGGCACCATAGAGACATGCCCTGAACCTGACTATGTTATAAACCTAGCAGGTGCAGGCATTGCAGATCAAAGATGGACAGATAATAGAAAAAATGAACTAGTAGAGAGTAGGGTCCTTAGTGCCAACACATTAGCGTCGTTCATTAATAACCTAGATAAAAAACCCAAAGCTTATGTCTCTGCGTCTGCTGTCGGATATTATGGTCACAGAGGTGATGAGCGACTCACCGAATCTTCGACCGCAGGAGACGAATTTATGTCTGATTGTTGTATTGCTTGGGAAAAATCAGCAAATGAAGCTGGCAAATTGTGTGAACGAAGTGTCATATTACGGATAGGAATTGTACTCAGTACCCTAGGTGGAGCGCTACCTAAGATGTTGATGACTAAAAATCTAGGCGTTCTAAATTATTTTGGATCAGGTAACCAATATTATCCTTGGATACATATACAAGACTTGATCAATCTAATTTTGACATCTATGGGGTCGTCATCTTTTTCTGGTATTTACAATGCCGTTGCTCCAGATGAAGTGACTAATAAAGGCATGATGGCATCTATAAAGGAGAAATTAAATATATTCGGATTGTTATTGCCAGCACCTGTTTTTGCTTTGAGAATGGTACTAGGGGAAATGGCCAATGTCATCCTTAACTCAAACAGAGTAGTTTCAGAAAGATTACCATCAACAGGTTTTTCCTTTCTTTTTAAAAATTCTGGAGAAGCAGTAAAGGACTTGACGGAAAGGGAAATCTAATAGATAACAAATTTGACATTTTATTCTTAACCCAACCTTACTTTATGAATTGAGACTTAATATCTTAATCTCTACCCTTTGGTTTTTTTGTCTCCCGCTAGCTGTGCGGTTATCTGCAATTGGTTTTTTCTTGCCATAACCTTTGAATTGTACTTTTTTGGCTTCGACGCCTCTATTTACCAAATATTCGGCTACTGATCTTGCCCTTGCTGTACTCAATCGATCACAGTATTCATCTGTAGGTGTACTATTGGTATGTCCACCTATCTCGATCATAACACTTGGATTAGTACTAAGAAATCCGTAAAGCTCTTCCAAAACTTCATGAGAATTCATGTCAATATCGGAAGCATCGGCTTTGAACTCCAATTTTTTGATTTCGATAATTTGACCCGTTTTTAGGTTTGTGGTATTTAATTCTTGAAGTATCTTGGGTTTGGATGATTTTTTAGCATTAGCCGCTACGGCGGTATCTACTTTTTTTGATTCTTTTGTTTTTGGCTCCTTTTTACGCTTGTGTGGTGGAAGCTTTGAATCGCTGTCTACATACAAAGGAGCTTCGCCTGGGCATGCAATTCTTACAATTTCTGAACCTCCATCAACTAGTATATTTCCATTGTAAGGTACGAGAATTGGTGTTTTGTAAAAGGCCTGAAAAGTGATGGATTTGATATTTGATTTTGGTCTAAATTCGAAGGTGTTGATCTGCCAACTGTCATTAGACACAGGATCAGATTCTGCGAGTAACTCTCTTTCATTACAATACCCTGACCCACCAAATATTCTCAATACAACAGGCGTATTATAATTCGCCTCCTTCATATTACTTCTAGTCAAGCTAATATACCTTCCTGCTCTAGCTAAATTTATTGAAAATTTATAACACTTTCCTGCTATCAATTCTGAATTAAGTCTCTGCGACACAGATTCATAAGTACCATTATCTCTAACTACCATACCGAGATACGTTTTTTTATCCGCTGCAGCTAGGTTATTTTCCCAAAAACCATTCGGATGGATATCAGGGGGCGTCTCTTGCGGGAAATTTATTTTACCGCAATCAAACCATCCGGAAATCCCAGTTATTGACTCTCCTCCTCTTTTGGGATTATCTTCAAAACTTGGATTAGTCAGGCTCACCGTATCTAACTGTGCAAATGACATGATAGCACTAAATGAAAGTATCAGAAAAGTAAAAATATATTTTATCATATTCAAATGAAAATAAAACTTCATGCTATTTAACGTACTAAAGTACTGATTTTGTTGTACAAATGGGAACGTTAACCTAACATTAACGACATATTACACCAATACCTCGACGAAAACCAAACATTTTTGATTTGACAATGCAAATTAGACTATCTAATTCAACTTAAAATCTGATATCAAAATAAATTCAGGGACGATTACTTCAAATTTAGACTTATCCCCCACACGTTCAAATGTGTAAGTACCATACATCTTTCCTATTGGGCTATTCAGCGGACACCAAGACATATACTGAAATACCATTCCTGGCTCAAGTATAGGTTGTTTACCAATCACACCATCACCTTTCACTTCCCTTTTGATCTGAATGGAATCTATGATATGCCAATGTCGTGAAAGAAGTTTGACCGTACCAAAACTATTGTTCTCAATGGTCACCTGATATGAATATATAAATTTCCCAATAGCAGGATTTGACTCGTCTGCTTCATACCTTGGCTGAACACTGATACTTATCATTTCAGTCACGGCTGTATATATTTTATTTTTATCAGTCATTCTTAACCTACTCCTTCTATAAAAGTCTCTACGATATGTTCCGCTTCTACAAACGATACTTCTAGTAAGTCATTAACAAGTACCATGTCAAAAGTGTTTTCATATTCCATCTCTCTTCGTACTTTACTGATCCTTTTTTGGAGGCTTTCTGAAGTTTCGGTATTTCTATTGACCAATCTCTCTATTAATACATCTACAGAAGGAGGTCGCACAAATACGGACATACATTTATCGCCAAAAAACCGCTTGATATTTTGAGCGCCCTTCACATCTATATCAAATACTAGGTGTTTTTTACTAGACCAGATACGTTCGACTTCCGACTTCAACGTACCATAATATTGGTCTTCATACACTTCTTCCCATTCTATAAAAGCACCATTAGCCGCATTCTGTTTAAATTCGTCCACGGTCATAAAATAATAATCTACTTTATCCTGTTCGTGTAGGCGTTTATTCCTTGTGGTTGCCGATATTGAAAAATTCAAAAATCTAAACTTGTCAAGCAAATGTCTTACTATAGTGGTTTTTCCAGCACCCGAAGGTGCCGTAAATATAAACATTTTACCTTCAAATATTTTGTCTGACATATTTTTGATTATAGAATATTGGCCAATTGTTCTTTTAATTTCTCCAACTCGTCTTTCATCATTACTACGAATTGCTGAATATCAGAATCCTGAGCTTTTGCCCCAATAGTATTGATTTCTCTACCTATTTCCTGTGCTATAAAAGACAACTTCCTACCCTTTTGGTCATCCTTATGGTCGAGTTCTTCGATGAAGTAAATACAATGTTGAGACAATCTTACTTTCTCCTCATTAATATCTAGTTTTTCGATGTAATATAAAATCTCCTGTTCGTACCTATTTTGATCTACATTTTGTTTTAAGGCAAACTCTTCCATATTTTTTTTGAGTTTATCTTTGATCCTATCAAGTCGCACAGCTTCATACGGCTCTATTGACTTAAGGTGACTTTCTATTTGCTTGACTCGTTCCACTAGGTCTTGTTTGAGTACTAGGCCTTCGTCAATTCTAAACTTGTTAATAGACACCAATGCTTCATCAACTGTTTTTTCTACAATTAACCATTCTTGATCATCAGCCAATTCTTCATTTTGACCTATGACATTCGGTACACGCAATATAGACTGTAAGATGTCACCTTCTGTGATATTAAGTTCTTGTCTTAGCGCATTCAACTCACGGTAATACTTCCTAAAGGCATCAGCATTTATAAAAGCATTCTCTTCATCCGAAAACCCATCAAGGGTAATAGTAAGGTCTAGTTTGCCTCTCTGCAACTTATCGATCACTCTTTTTCTCAAGTCCATCTCCCTGTCGCGATAACTATTAGGCAACTTACACCTTATTTCAGTTGTTCTTGCATTGAGGGATTTGATTTCCACTCTTATTATCTTGCCATTAATTTCAGTTTTACTGTGGCCAAAACCCGTCATTGATAAAATCATAAATTTATTTTTGATGGGACAAATATAGCAGCAAAAAACTAATATTTTATTTCATAATATTGGCTATTTGAGTAATATATTGTAAATGAATGACTTAAATCAAGGTTTTTTTACAAATTCTATTAAAAAAGATGAAAATAATTTTCTTAATTCCAATATTTTACGAAATTTGCGGCACTTTTTAAGTAATCGCACCATTTAATCATAGAAAATTTAAATATCAACCATATGCGTAAAGCAGATTTAGTCAATTCAATTACCGAAAAAACAGGTGTTCCTAAGGTGGATGTATTAGTCACTTTAGAAATGTTTTTTAAGGAAGTTAAGAATTCACTTTCAGAAGGTGAAAATGTATATGTAAGAGGTTTTGGCTCTTTTGTGATAAAAAAGAGAGCTAAAAAGATAGGTAGACATATCAAAAAAAATAAGTCAATCGAGATACCTGAACATTTTATTCCATCATTCAAACCTGCAAAGGTTTTTGTTGATCAAGTGAAGGCAAATGTAGATTCATTGCCAGAAGATGATGGTGACGACGATTAATTAAAAAAAGAAATATGATGAATAGGAATCAAATATTGTTATTGGTAGGAGGTATTTTGCTCTTCTTAATACTTTATTTTGGTTTTGATATCATCCCTCAAAAAACAAAGGATCTAGAAAAGTCAAGGTCTCTTAATATTGAATCAACAGGCGTCAATAACTTGCTCAAAGAAGCAATGACTACTTTGGATGCTCAGCAAAAAAGCATCATCGAAGCGATCAATCTAGATGTACAGAAATCATCAAAAGATACTGCCACTCTCATTGAACGCATTAAGTCATTGTCAGGAACATGGTACGAATTTGGTTTTCCTGCTATCTCAGGATCTTATGCTGAAGATATCGCAGGTATGCTGAAAACAGACGAATCATGGTCCATGGCAGGGACAACGTATGCCATTTGTGTCAAAAAATCCGAAGATCAGAAAGTTAAAGAATTTTGTTCAAAGAGAGCTGTAAAAGCGTTTGAGAACGCCATATCCTTAGCACCCGATAACATTGAACATAGAATCAATCTTGCTATTTGTTATGTCGATAATCCGATGCAGGACAATCCGATGCAAGGTATACTGATGCTTAGAGAACTAAATACCAATAACCCTAAGAATGTAGCAGTCCTTAATCAATTGGGTAAACTGGCGATTCAAACCAATCAAACTGAGAGAGCCCTTGTAAGATTAGAGTCTGCAATTGCGCTAGAACCAGAAAATCAAACGACTATTTGCTTACTAGCTACAGCCTATAAAAACATAGGCAACACAGCTAAAGCAGATGAGTATAGTAATAAATGTGTTAATTAATTTACTTTTAAAAATATTAAAATATGCCTTGCGGTAAAAAAAGAAAACGTCATAAGATATCGACGCACAAACGTAAAAAAAGATTAAGAAAAAACAGACATAAGAAAAAGAACAGATAAAACAAGACAGTCTGTAGCCGGGTCATTTATTTGATCCGGCACTTTCTTATATTATTAGGTAGCTCGTGTGTAACAAACGTTAATAAGGCTCAATTTCAAGACGACAAACTAAAGAATACTAAAGGTAATAACGACCTTTAGCAATTACGTATCATATATATTATACACACTTCTTATCCTTATTTTTTCAGCATTTGAAATGTTTTTTTGCAACATCATGTTATTATTGAGACAACGTTTCAATATCTAATAATATTTTTGTTATGCATAATGTACGTCATGCTTGAAAATTTGAAATAATACTTATTGACAGAATAACCAAGTAATTGGAGTTAACTGTCAAATAAGTCCTAGATTGTCCATGTTTTTTATATTCTGTTATCCGTCGTTTTTGATTACTATATGTAGCTTTTAGTAATACCATTTGATTAAAATTAATTAAATTGATTTTAACTCAATAGTAGTGGATAATAAAATAAAGTAGATTGGACAATCTCTTAAGAAAGTAAAAATACAATTGATCTTTTTCGCATTATAAGTTTGAACAAATAAAGGCTTTATTTTGGATAAAGAATTGATCATAAAATCAACTTCGACAGATGTAGAAATTGCATTGGTAGAAGGGTCTAAACTGGTGGAAATACATCGCCAAAAGACAAATAATAACTCTACAGTTGGGGATATTTTTTTAGGTAGTGCCAAAAAATTGATGCCTGGCCTAAATGCAGGGTTTATCGATATAGGCCATCGTAAAGATGCTTTCCTACATTATACAGACCTTGGTCCACAGATAAAATCACTTATCAAGTATACCAACGCTGTCATGAATGGAAATTATAATAGTCCGCTATTAGACAATTTTCAGATGGAGCCGGATAATCCGAAGACAGGAAAAATTGACCAAGTATTTGATAAAAATACCCATGTCTTGGTCCAAGTATTAAAAGAACCAATATCTACCAAAGGTCCAAGATTGAGTTGTGAAATCACCCTACCCGGTAGATATGTCGTTTTGACACCGTTTTCTGAAATCGTAGCTGTCTCAAAAAAGATAGCTTCGACAGAAGAACGCAAAAGGCTCAAGGTACTTGTCGAAAGTATAAAGCCAAAAAATTTTGGCGTCATCGTACGTACGGCCGCTGAAGGCAAAAAGGTAGCTGATCTCCATAATGATATCAGAGAACTAGAAGATAAATGGAAGACCATCTTTAATCAGTTAAAGCTGACTAAAACGCCCGATAAAATTCTCAGTGAAATAGACAAAACTTCTAGTATCTTGAGAGATATCCTGAATGATAATTTTAATAAAATCATTGTGGATGACAAAGAAATGTACGATAGCCTCAAGGATTACCTTGGGAATATTGCACCAGATAGGGTGAAAATTTTACAACATTATAGAGGTAGCAGACCTGTTTTTGACCATTTTGATATCAACAGGCAAATAAAAGCATCGTTTGGCAAAACATCTACGATGGGAAGTGGCGCCTATATCGTTATCGAACATACCGAAGCCATGCACGTCATAGATGTAAACAGTGGGCCCAAAATGCAAAGGAAAGATCAGGAAGAAGCGGCACTCGCTGTCAACCTTGAAGCAGCTGAAGAAATCGCA
>JBBRJL010000023.1:0-12975 GCA_038219375.1 Chitinophagales bacterium
CAGGACTCAGCATCCTACCTAGTTCAGGGTCGTAGAGACGACCATTCATATTGATGAGGTGGAATTGTGGCAGGTGCTCGTGTCCTGTATAGCCTCGATATAGCCATACTGGATGATACTATCCCTTGAAATAATATTTAGGAGTGAATTAATACAAAAATATACGAACTCCCAAAAACAATCTCTATATTTGCCTTATCAAATCATCATCATGACCGATACATATTCTGAAACCATAACTTCTGACGACATCATGAATACAAATCAACTCACTGCTATTCGCATCAAAGAAGAAAGACTCAAGCTCAACTATACCCAACAATCCGTAGCAGACCACCTAGGTATGGATATCTCCAATTATTCTCGTCTTGAGAATGGAAAATATGAAATCACCATAGCAAAACTCGAAGCCATTGCCGAGTTTTTTAAGGTGCCTGTTGTACATTTATTGCCAAATAACTTGCTAGGTTCTATAAATATTAATAATGGAACCGCAATTATTAATGGAAACGGTACATTTAATAATACTAATATTGATACCAAAGGCTTACACAATTCTTTAGAACACATAATTGAAGTAATTCAAAGAATAAAAACTGGTTTATAAATAAAAACAATCTTCCTTCAGGTTTTAAGATAAGATAAACTTGATGATATACTCACTTGTTACTGGTGCCACGACCAACAAAGTGATCACTAAAATAAAGGAATACGCCGCTTCTGATAAACTTCCAGCCATACCGACAACTCTTGGTTCTTTATTGAAAAACCTTATATACAATCTTCTAATTAAAAATTGAATTAAAACAAAGGTTAATGTTATATGTCCAAGAAAAATTGGATATTCTAAATTATAATTATTTGTTTTTAATAAAATTATTGAGTTTATACTAAAGCCTAAACAACCTAACAAAACACTAATTATTATAAGTTTATTCTTTTGAAGGATTCCTTCATCAAAACACAACCAAAATGCAAGTAAAACACTTGCAAAAGTAATTATATGATTTGAAAATTTTAATTCAAACCTTAAAAGAGTAAACAAAAGAGAACCAAAAACTAATATTGAAAAAATTGTGAATATTACATTCGCTCTAAAAAACACTTTACTTTCCAAAACAATGATTTCTTTCCTGTTCTTAGATGTGATACTTTCCGCTTTAATAATTTTATATGGCTTATTAAAGTTGTAATCATAAACTTCAACATAACTCACATTTTCATTTAAGGGCAATATATTATTGTCAAACTGTATTTTGTAATTTTCATTTTTCTCAGTAACGCAATAGACATTGTCCCCTTCTTTATCATTTGGAGAAACATATACTAAGTGATGAATATTAAATAGTAAATTATTTTCAATACCAATGCAATACCCTTTTATATTAAAGTTTGAACGGTTAGCCGACGGATTAGATAAAAAATTGACAAGGTAATAAAAATAACTGTTTGAAATCATATTTTCAATTGTTAAATAATGTTTATTTTCTAAATCCTTATAAATATAGATTTCCATATCAGGATTCAAATCATCTTTGTATTCTCTAACCCATTTTCTTAAATATGCTTCTATTTCTTTTTGACTATATCCATCAATTAATATAATATTACGATTCACTATTTAATCTATTTATTTTTAATGACTAAAATATTATTTTTACTTACTTTTAAAAAAGTTGAATATATCAGTACTCGTCGATGTTCCTTGAATTCCTCCATAAGCCGCACCTCCTATGCCTCCAATCAAAGACCCCCATGGTCCAAAATAGGCACCTCCTAAAGCCCCAAGTTTTCCAAATGCATAAGCTCCAGCAATTCCACCAACAGTTTGTGCAGTTGCTAATTGAGTATTATATCCAAAACTATAACCATCTTTATAAAAACCTGTACCTATATTGTAAGCACCTAAAATTCCAGTTCCCAAAGCTGAATATTTACCTAAAATACTTCCATAAGCTTTCAAATTATAAGTTGTAATTCTAGCAACACTGCCACCATTCCACCCCGATGCATAATGCCTGAGACTAAATTTACTACCATTGTAAGCACCATTAGTAAACCTAAGAGAACCACCTACTTGTCCCATACCAGCTCCCATACCTCCCATACCATTATTCCCTGTATCTAAGGCAAGTATACCACCTGATAATAAGGCATCCCATCTACTTCTCATCGCCTCTGCCTCTGCAGCTATCTGAGCCATATTACTTGGTGGATCACCACCTTGCTCCGAATTAGCAGCAGAGTGCGCTGCGTGATTAAGTGCCGATACTATAAGCCCTTGACTAAATCCTTGCCAAAAATTGCCACCTGTCAATTCTGCACCCAATCCCCCAGAGATACCACCTACCACGATCATACCTGTAGGCCCTATCTTGAGTACCTCACCACCTAAACTACTCAGACTAGAACTCACTACACCTGAAGTAAAACCATGTATGAAATTACCCCCTTGGATATAAGTACTCACACCTCCCCACGTGCCATGCGCACCTGCCTGAAATGCGGCACGAAGATACACATTTCCTATGGCATTTTTTGCAAATGTTCCGATACCAAATGAAATTGCACCTGAGGCAGCACCTATGATCGCCGCCTGACCTGCACCTTGCCAGAATGGTTTATGGCTAAGTGTGTTTGATACAGCATTACTACTTACTGCAATAAATGCTCCTATTATCATGAATGAAACAATCTCATTCTCCATCAGGATCTGTATACCTTAGTGGATTATTGTAGGCATAACTATACCGATTGTAATTCTGACTGTAGCCACCATCTTGTACAACATTATCAGGACTCAGCATCCTACCTAGTTCAGGGTCGTAGAGACGACCATTCATATTGATGAGGTGGAATTGTGGCAGGTGCTCGTGTCCTGTATAGCCTCGATATAGCCATACTGGATGATTGAGCGGTAGATTTTCATCTATATATTGCCATGTGAATGCATCTCTTCGTCTTCCCCACGGGTCGAAATTCTGAGTTACTTCTCCATTACCACTTGCATCTGTCACTTTTACGATCGAGCCTAAATGATCTGTGTAGGTATAGTGTGGCGTATGGCTACCACCTTGACTATGGACGATGGCTACTAGCTGACCACCTATATCAATGTATTGTACATAATGTGTTCCCGTACCATTGACCACTTTTTCGTATTCACCTAGATAGTACTTAGTCTCTGTGACGACACCACTTTTTGTCATAACGGATTTGATCCTATTGCCATGATGCCCATAGGTATATTCTAGTCGGTAGTCTGCCTCTTCTATCAATATGGGTTGTAGGAATGAGTTGTATATAACGTCCTGCTGTGGATCGCGGATGATTCCATTAGGATTGGTCACTTCTCTTATGGCATATATTTTTGTGGCATCATAGGTGTACTCTCCCACATCGGTTTTGCGCTGTATGTTGCCATTATCTGCATAATTTATGGTATCCCTACGCACGGTGGGTATTAGATTGCTACTCGTCCAGGTGTACAACCTATCTAGCAGATCATACTGCATCGTATCATTATTGCCATATTGGTCTTCCCTCTTTCTTAGGTTACCATTGAGATAATTCCACTCCATCTGATAGTCAAAACTATTATCCGTTGTCTGATACCTAGTAGGTACACCATGGAAATAGGTATGTGTACTTTGTTTGCCATTGCCAGCTGTATAGCTAGTCATTTGACCCCGCCCATTCACTGTATTGACCGTCGCATAGGTCGTACTACCTGAGTATATACGCTTGAGATAGCTATAAGCATCATACTCATAACTCACCGTCAAGCCTGACGGATAAGTCATAGATGTTACTCGATCTAGGCCATCATAGGCGGTGGTGGTGGTATGGGCCACTCCATCTATGGTGATCTTTTGAGAGACGACCCTACCTGTGGCGTCATAATCTACATCGGTGATCTCGCCTGCAAACCCTGTGATCTTTTTGACCTTATATGCCTTTCCCACCTCTGCCGGTGACCAGTATTCATAGGTTGTTGTACCCTCGAGTCTAACGGTCGTGACCATCCTGTCAAATCTATCATACGTCATGGTCGTGACTTGTCCCTTTGCATAGGTCTCGCTCACTAGCCTACCGAAGGCATCATATATATAATGCGTCGTACCAGCACTGATGTCTATTTGTTTTTTCTTACGGTTGTATTCGTCATATTCTACTGTTACGAGGATAGTACTACCTTGCTTCACATCTTTCAATCCACCATGGCTATAGTAGGTAAAGTCTAGTACCGTGCCATTATTATCTACTGTCTTTAATACCTTACCGCTAGCATCAGTCGTACTTGATTTGGTTTTGCCATCAGGTGAAGTAATCGTAACCGTTTCTTTGCCTTGATCATATACATAATTATAAGAAGTAGCGCCAAATGCTGCTACATTTGTCGTAGTGGCGAGTATGCGTTGCGCGGTATAGGCAGCACCATATTGATGGGTCGTAGTCAAGATAGACTCACCAGATTTATGTGGAGCTGTACTTTGATTTGGGTTTCCTACTATATCATAGTTGGTCGTTTGGGTGATGGTCTCTCCGTTATATCCTTGGGTCTCTGACCTTTTTGTCCTTCCCATCTGATCGTACCATACCTTTGTGGTAGGGCGTGATGGTGAGGATGATGTTTCACTTTTAATACCATTGGTCGATTCCCAATTATAGTTTACAGTGCTCAATATGCCTGTTGTCGATGTAGATGTCATTGGCCGACCCCAGTTATCATAAGTATAACTTGCCGAAAGTTGTGCCTCATCTGTGACAGTGAGTGGTTTGCCCCATCGCACATCATAGATGGCAGTATATACTATATTGCCGAATATGTTACGTTTTTCATCCACGTACCTACCCTTAGAGTCATAATAATGGTTCATGATTTGATTGTCTAGACCAGTTGCATTTTTTGTGACCTTAAATATTCCCCCATGATTATAGTATTCATATTGTGTCAGGATTTCTTTTGGCTGGCCTGCAAATTCTTTTTTGGAAGTGACTTGTCCCTTACTATTGTATGTCAATGTTGCGGTGGAACTGTATCCTGCACTTCCTGGTCTCATAAACGCAGTAGAAATGAGCGTTGGTTTACTAGGAAATGTAGACCCAAAAGCACCAAATACCGTCGTCACTGATTTTGTCTCTATGACTTGTGCAGGATTCAGTGTCGAAATGATAGTTTGTACTAGATCAGGATTTGCATAAGCATCATAGACAATGAAATTTTGTTCGGTTTTTCTATTTTCATGGTAGTTATCCATGACCATAGCGCTTGCCTTCATGATATATCTACTACTTCCTATAGTTGTTATGCTATGTGTGGTAGTAGATTTTGTAAAATCGGTACCTGTTACAAATTCCGTCACTACGCTATCTGGAAGCAGAATGCCATACGTATCATTTGTACTATTGTAAGTTTTTGATCGCAGATATGACCACTTATCCTCAGTTTCCAACCTGCCATATCCCACCATTCCTTTTCCTTTACGATGTAGTTTAGCATTAGCATATTTCATGTTTTGCACTTTCATGGCATCGTCGACATAGCTGCTGCCAGGTGTCCTACCATCTTGTATTTTATAATCTTTTACGAGCCATATTGGCGCTTGAAAATTGGTTACAAATCCATTGGCATTCGTCATATTTCCCCTTTCATAAAAGTCGTCATTGACATCTAGCTTTTCTGTCATCAACTTATAGTCAAATATAGTCGTATGCAACTCACCATTTCTAATCTTGACAAGATGGTTTTCTTTGGCTTTAAGTCCTACGCCTACTTGTAGTGGGTCATAATTGGTGTAAACTCGATACATTGTTCTTGCTCGCCCATCTATGCCTCCATAAGTAGGACCACTGTATGATGTTGCATATACTAAGCCTGGCTGTTCTTCATATTGTGGCGCATCAAACCCATATCCCTTACTATAGTATACATCCGTATAGGTGCCTACATTTGTTATTTTACCTAACTGAAGTATATCACTTTTGCCATCGCCGTTATAATCACCCACACTTATGACATCTCCAAAATAGCTATCAAAGCCTGGCTGTTCAATCGAAGGATTTCTTATAAAATCAAAGGGCAAGGTAGTAAACTCAGTGCCTGTACTATGATGTACATACCAAGGGTCACTATTTTCGTCTCCTACCTTTTTAAGAACATCGGTCTTGCCGTCTCCGTTAAAATCACCAAAAAAAGTAAGATGCTCTTGGTCAAATAATCTATTGGCAATAGGCAATGATGAACTCTCATTAAAAAACAATTCCTGCATTTGTGTATTCGTCTCAAAATCAAAGACACCAGATTGGGTGCCATTGATGACAAAGATATCTGACTTACCATCGCCATTAAAATCCATGATGGATAATTTCTCTACACTTGCTCCCCAATTACCGAGAGTAATGAAACTTGATGTACCAAGGGTAACAGATTGCCATGGCCCTAGGAAATTATGTATTGACCTTTGACCATATGAAATAAAAACTCTCGTATTGCTAATAAGTAAAAAATCTGTTAATCCGTCACCATTATAATCTCCTGAATATACCGGCTGAATGTGTTCATTTTCATAAAACAAACCATCTACAGGGTCAACATTATTAGGATATAATATAAAACTTTCATTGTAATCAAGCAATCCATTTGGGTCAGAGTTATAATGAACTTTTAGTTCATAGGAAGGAAAAGGGAGACCCAATATTTGTGTTTCTCCTATAACTAACGCAACTACATCATCCAAATTGTCACCATTCACATCCGCTACACTCACGATACGGCTATCAGGAGGGAGATTGACAGTAAAGTTTGTATTACTATACCCATAAAAATAATCATGGTAATGATTAGAAATGGCATTTCTACGGGCATAAACCATATCATTTTGTCCATCACCGTTAGTATTTGATGGAAAATAGGAATCATTATCATTTATAGGTATTGAACTAAAATGGGTTTCATTTCCCCTAAAATCATCACCATATTTAAACTTTGTGGAATTTAGAAAAGACCCATCCCCACCTCTTTCTCTAAGGTTATGAAGATAAGTATTTCCTTTTCTATATCCATATCCGAAATCATAAGTCTTTACGGCCATGGTTTCTGTAGATATTTCAATAGATGTCACCACTAGGCTTTTGTAAACCGTCATACCTCCTTGATACAATTCGTTTTCATCTGTTCGCCCTAGATAATTAAATTTAACTTTGGCATAAGGTGCTATTCCTGCTATATCATTTCCTGTAAAATGTATTTCGTCTATCGTATGTTCTGTCCAGATACTCCCTCCTGGTAAATAATGGACAGTTCTATACCTATACGATATATAATTACCATCAGGGTATATCATTTTACTAAGGTGCCAAGCCACAGCCTTACCATCATCGTTGACTTGCCTAGAGAGATGTTCTTTCCCATATTCATATTTAATTCCCTCTTTAGTTTCCATGATGAAATATTCTGGATCACCAGCTGTACCTCCATAGGCTGTGATTCTACTATAGTTTTCTGCTTCAAATCCATAGATACTACCTGATGATCCTGAAGTGCCAGTAAGCAACATCATTCGGCTGCCATCTAAAGCAAATCTATCACTCGCACCAAATGTCACAGCAGTCACATTGTTGTCATAATATCTAGACTGCCCTACTCTGGTAATAGAAGACAGCCCTGACAATCCCCAACCAAACCCAAACATGGAAGAATTTCCCATGGAACTATATGACACAGCCAATTCGGGTACAACACCACCCGTTCCCATAGGCATAGCAAGTGGAATATTGTAACCTGCCGCACCGCTTTGAGCTGAAGATTGTCCTGGTGTGCTACCTGAAGCAAATGTTTGATTAATGCTAAGATTATCTATAGTGGCATCTGTGTGCATACCCACGTAATTGACTAGTTGACAGGTCACAATATTTGAGACGTTTGTCATTATAATTAACATAATTATCCGTAAGATATATTTCATCTTCATAATATGCAAAATTTAGCTAGTGTCAATACCTATTTAATACAGTTTTCTTCTCTCGATGGTAATAATGGATCATAGATACCGTTTGTTACTTGGACAGAAAATTGACAACCTTCCTTATTTTTAAGCACATAGGCATCTTCATCACATCTAACTACACACGCTTCACCTTCGACATCTACTAGCTGTTCTGTACCATCTTTTAGCCTGAATGCAATATAAAAGCTATATTTAAACTTTCCAGTATAGTCATAATTTCTAGTCGTCACAGGATACAAAGGTTTATCATTTGCAATACCTCTAAACCCATAATCTTTACCTGTTTCCACATTAAGACCATTTCTATGAAATATCCATTTACCAGTATCGTCATATATTTCAAAATTACCAAAAGCTGTAAATCCATTGGTGTCAACATTGGATATGGGGTAAAATACATCATTTATACCATCACCATTTGGTGTGATCACATTTGGAATATATACAATTAAATCCTCTACCTGAATGATTTTTGGCC
Source organism: Chitinophagales bacterium (assembly GCA_038219375.1). Taxonomy (GTDB): domain Bacteria; phylum Bacteroidota; class Bacteroidia; order Chitinophagales; family Saprospiraceae; genus OLB9. The sequence continues at coordinate 8,488 of JBBRJL010000023.1, forward strand.
CCGTCCCACAGCATCCATCATATATAGTTGGTTCTTGGATTATGTCAGGCTCTGATTGACTACAAGCAGTAAAGGTATAAGTCATTATGATACACATTATGACGAAAAGGTAATTAAGATTGATTTGCATTTTATATGATTTTATTTGTTTAATAAATTATTCTTTTATAACTTTTGTATCTCCGATGATAGCTATCGTACCGAAATTATTGAGAGATGCACCGGCACAAGATAGATTGTCTTGTTGCACGATGGTGACAGTATCCATCACCAAGTGACCATAATTTCTTATTGCAGTACCTTGGAGCCAAGGATGGCATTCCGCATATAGTTTTATATGGTTGAGCGTTGTGGTTCCATTATTGATCTGAAAACTTCTCACACTTCCACCCACTTGTACTACTGTAGATAGATCCTGTAGGATATAAATAGATTTATTGATAAGAATGGGGCCACTTGTCACCGTAATAACCTGCCCAATGACTATAGGAGCAAACTGAATAGTGTCACCATTGTTAGCACATTCTATAGCTTTGCGCAGTGAGCCGAGACCAGCATCATTTATATTAGTTACAATGATGCTACAACTTGGGTCACAACTTAGGTCTCGTATGATGCGACATCCAGCAGCATCATAATCATAACAACGCTTTTGGCTTATGACATTTATACTATAAATTGCTAAGATCATCAGTATTAATACCATCTTTGGTGTTACGTTCATGACTATCTGGTTGAGTTTTTTTTTTAATATGGTATAATAGGGATATGCATCCAAGGACAAAGCAAATATAGCTGTCCTTTGTGTACTATCCAAAAAATACCTGAATTGATTGGATCAAGTGTATTGCGAATTTCGCAAGGTACTATAAATATAAAATATTATTGCATCCCTCTCATTTGTGATACTTATACTTACATGGTAGGAATCCTTAATGCTTTTATTACATAACCATCAGGAGATTTTATTTCATACAATTCTACATCTCCTTTGGCAATTAATATATTAATCACAGAATAAGATGTCGCTACTACGTAGCCTTTATTCTTTAAGAATGAAGTAACAAACCATTTAAGGCCTACAAAGTGCGTATATTTTTTATCAATTGCATCTTCGAGTTCATCGATAACTAATTGTTCAGTTATGTATTTGTCCCTTAGCGGAATCGTAATTTTACCAATGACTTTAAGGCCTCGTAGACCGCCTCTAAAATCAATATCCGTATCAATATCTTCTTTATTTAATCCATCTTCTGATTGATAATCATAAACAGCATCTATAGTGGCTTGTCTAATTGCATCTTTCTCACCTATGGAAAATACTATTTCGTCAATTTTACCCTCAGCTTCATAAATTATTTGCAATAATGCATCCGTAAGTTCTGATCCTCGCTCAAGATCATATTGAAAAAAAGTCCTTTGATGTGCTACCTTATTTCTAATCCTGTGCAATTCTTTCCATCTTTGTTCAAAATATTTGTCTTGGAAAAACTCCTTAAAATATTTGGTATAGTTTCCCTGCAATTCGTTTTGAAAGATCAGTAAATCCTCATAAGATTTTATATGTATGATGTTGTCTATAATTTTTTCAGGTTGATTAAATCCAGATGTTTGTTTATAGATCAATTCTCCCAGATCATCAAAATCCACAAGAGATACATCCTCATTTACAAGATCTGTATATTCATCTGATCTGTCACCTCGTAGTTTTATTTTTTCGACCATCATCCTAGTAGCCGTTGCTTCCCACCAATTAATTCCTACACGCTGTATAAAAAATTTAGTTAAATATCTTCTTAAAGAACTTTCCACTTTATTAATTTTAGGGTAAAGTTCATTAGCAATAAAAGTACTAATATCATCAGTAAGAATCCGTATGTGTAAAAAATTCAATGTTGTTTTTAAATGTCTCAGCAATCTAAGTCTAAACGTTTCTAGTGTTTTAAACTGTGTCCCTTCAATATATAAAATAAATGCCGAATCACTATAGTCTGTAAGCATTTTACTCGTATCTAAGGTTTTCAAGAACAATGAAATACCAGCCTTATTATCCGTGAGTCCGTACACGTTTTGGGTATTGACTTCAATGACTTCATTTCCTGACCATAACTTACTACTATATGCCAAAGCTTTTACCATTGCGTGTTCAGTTTGTATGTCATTGTCTTGTGGTTCTATACACAGAATTTCAAACAAGAATGAAGTTTCATTTTCAATTTTCATAAAATGAATATTTTTTATTTTAACGACAAATATATAAATACATAAATACATTACTAGTTGTCAAGTTTCACAACGTTGTTGAAGAATTTGATTTATAAAAACATTATTCAAAACTACCTTTAAACATTATACTTAAAATTTTGGCAAAACAAAAAAGCCATAATGAAAAATTTCATTATTGCTTTTTGATAAGGTGATTTTTTAAAACTAAAGTACTAGCAAATTCTCCATAGAAACTTTGCCTTCTACCACTCCTTTAATATCTGATATTTTGACTCTGTGTTGTTCTAACGTGTCTCTATCTCTGATAGTCACGGTCTCATTTTCGAGTGTTTCAAAATCTATGGTGACACAGTAAGGTGTGCCGATAGCGTCTTGTCTTCTATATCTCCTTCCGATAGCATCTTTTTCGTCATACTGACAGTTAAAAGATAATTTTAACCTATTATAAACATCAGAAGCTACATTGGTAAGCTCTTCTTTGTTCTTTAACAATGGCAAAATGGCTACTTTGACAGGTGCCAATGCAGGATGCAATTTTAATACCGTACGTGTAGAGTCCGCTCCATCTGCATCCGGTACCTTTTCTTCTACCAAGTTGTTAGCTATCATGGCAAGGAACATTCTGTCACAACCTATAGATGTCTCAATTACATAAGGTACATAATTTTCATTCAGCTCTGGATCAAAATATTGCAACTTCTTGCCTGATAATTCCTGATGCTGACTAAGGTCAAAATCGCCTCTTGAATGGATACCTTCGAGCTCTTTAAACCCAAATGGAAACTCAAACTCTATATCTACAGCTGCTTTTGCATAGTGTGCCAAATTTGCATGATCGTGAAAACGAAGTTTAGAGCCGCTTGTACCCAAGGCTTTGTGCCATTTTAATCTCGTTTCTTTCCAATATTGGTACCACTCATCTTGTGACCCAGGACGGATAAAGAACTGCATCTCCATCTGTTCAAATTCACGCATTCGGAAGATAAACTGTCTTGCTACGATCTCATTTCTGAAAGCTTTACCTATTTGTGCTATTCCGAAAGGTATTTTCTGTCGTGTAGACTTCTGGACATTAAGGAAATTGACAAAAATACCTTGTGCTGTTTCTGGCCTTAAGTAAAGTTTGCCTTCTTCTCCCGCTATATTACCGAGCTGAGTATTAAACATCAAGTTGAATTGGCGTACATCTGTCCAATTTCGCGAACCAGATTCCGGACAAACAATCTCATACTCATCAATCATAGCTTTGAGTTCTTCCATATTTTCATCTGTCAAAGCTTTGGCAAGTCGAGAAAGTGATTCATCAATTTGTTTCTGACGCTCGATGATACGATCATTGGTTTCTCGAAATTGTTTTTCGTCAAAGGCATCGCCAAACCTAGATTTTGCCTTTTCGATATCCTTCAGCGTTTTTGCTTCTATCTTTTCTGCATATCCTTCTATGAGTTGGTCTGCACGGTATCTTTTTTTAGAATCTTTATTATCTACCAGCGGATCATTGAATGCATCTACGTGACCTGATGCTTTCCATGTTTTGGGGTGCATAAAGATAGCGGCATCCAATCCAACTATATTTTCATGCATTTGTACCATAGACTTCCACCAATAGCTCTTAATATTATTTTTTAGTTCCACACCATATGGGCCATAATCATAAACTGCGCTCAGACCATCATAAATTTCACTTGACTGAAAAATAAACCCATACTCCTTACAATGCGCAATCAAATTTTTAAAATCCATCTAATTTTTATTTATATTCTTAATTAAGGAGCAAAAATAAGACCAAAGTATTAATAATTTGTTTTTTATTGGAATAATAGACACACCATTTCAAATATAATTTGTTTTTTTGCTTTATCAAATAATTAAATTGTCTATATTATGCCTAAGTATTCTATTGTATTCCTAGCTATTTCAATTATCAGCTTAATATCATGTGGTAAAGATGATGAAGCTGCAAAGGTGGATTGTACAGGGTTAACACCAACTTACAACTCTGATATTGCTGCTATATTTAATGCTTCGTGTGCAACTGTGGGATGCCATATGGGGCCTTTCCCTGCCGATGGTTTGGATCTTAGTAAATATGCAACTGCTAAATCTGCAAGTTTGAACGGGAAGGTATTACAATCTATCAAACATGCATCTGGGGCAAAAGCGATGCCTCAGGATCAAGGTGCAGGCCTTATAAAACTTCCTGCTGCAGACATCAAAAAAGTGGAATGTTGGATTCAGAACGGTGCGCCGGAATAATCATCT
>JBBRJL010000024.1:0-12416 GCA_038219375.1 Chitinophagales bacterium
TAACTCAAGACCATATTTCGACCTAATAGTATGCATGACGTCATTCATTAGTTTATTGGAGATAGGTTTGTAGAATGCGACCACTCTTGACTTTAGTAAGGTAGGGAACAATACCATATTCATCTCCCAGTTGCCATAATGTGATGCGGTGACTATACAACTAGTACTTAGTTCCGTAAATTTTTTCCATTCTTCTGAATGTGAAGGTCTTATTGAATTTAGTAATTTTTCTTCTGGCAAAGCCATGATATACATACTTTCTCTTAAATACCTGATTAGTATATCGTAATATTCATTTCTTATTTCTTCTAGTTGGTCTGAAGATAAGTCTTGGCCAAGGCTGTTGGCGAGATTGGTTATGATGACTTTTTTCCTATATTTTATGACAAACTTTAGTATTATTTTAATTTTCCATAATAATATATCAAATAATATTGGGGTATAATTTATTATTAATTTAATGAATTTTAATAAGATATGTATTAAATAATATTTCAATATTAAGGTGTTATTTGGTTTGGATATATGATGATCTTACCGAGTGGTGTCATGGCGTTTATAAGGTGTATGGCATCAAATTGATGTATTTCGGATGCAAAAATATCCTTTTTAACAATTCTTTTGCTCAAAATTAAACTAGATCTCATGACACCTTCCAAAAGTGGTATTTTCGGAGTGAAATATTCTTTACCTTTTTGAAATACGTAGTTGTAATAGTAAGCATCTGTAACGAGTCCATTTTTGATAATCATTATTTCATCACAATCCATTCTGTTTGCAAATAAAACATCCAATTCTTTTCTTTCCTCAAATTTATAAGGGTAGGAGATGCTGTCACTATTTACAATTTTTATTTTGTCTATTTTTCTGATCTCATATTGTTGAAAACTAATGTCTTCTATATCTGTACTATAAATCAATCTACATTTTACTAAGCCTTTTTGATAAAGTTCAGGTATTATTATTTTCTCTTTAAGTCTCAATTTTTGCTTTGTGGAAAATAGTTTTATCCTTGCTTGATTACATCTCTCTTCATGGTATCCAAGCTGACAGATTCTTCCATTCATTATGCGTATACTTTCTAATAATTTTATCATACCTAAATAATTGAAGCGAACTCTGTTTTGGCTAATTTTCATTAATAGTTACGCCTTCATCTACGTTACTTAGTTTTAATTCTTCTTGTATCGTATCAATGCTAAAATATTTATTCATAGATTTATACGCTGTAAAAAGCCAACTATGATCCGTATTTTTCACAAATTTTTCAATATGAATTGCTTCTGAATCTATCAGAATATATTCATTAAGACTAACAATGTCACGATACAAAGTAAACTTACCACCTTTGTCATAATTTTGGGTACTTGGTGATAATATCTCAATTATTACAGATGGATTGGTTATTGTATCAAAAGTTTTGTCAGTTGTCTGAGGCTTACCACAAATAATCGAAATGTCTGGATAAGTGTATAAGTAGTTTGCTGAGATGAAAACTCTAAGGTCACTTCCAAAAGATTGACACTTTTTACCTTTTAATTTTGACCCAATATCGATATACAAATTCTTGAAAATAACATTGTGTGCTAGTGAAGTGCCACTCACAGCATAAATCTGCCCTTGATAGTATTCATGTTTTTCAAAAGCGGCTCTCTCGCCTACTAAATACTTGTCTGCTGGAATGTATATGGATTCTGAAAGCTCCATTTAAAATTAATTTTTACAAAGATACTGCAATTATTTTAAAACTTTACCTTTTGCTCCATCCAGTGCTCTGTCAAGATAACGAACTTAATAAAATGTGGTTTTTTTTCAAATCTCTGCGTTAGAAATACTCGCCGTAGCTACCGCTGTGGCTGTGTTTTTCGCTTTGATTTTTAAAAAAAAATACCTGCCATTATAATTTAACTTATAACCTGGACAGAGCACTAAGAATACGTCAGGCTTTGTTTTTGCCCAATGGAATATAAACTTTATCTATCATCTCTTGATATTCTAATAAGCATTCACTACGATAGGTGATACCACATCCACTTCGGTATGTCAATTGTTTGTCTTTTTTTTCAATGTACCTGATCATTACACCTGAGTCTACATTTTTACCATCAAATATACCAAAAACACCAGTATAATATCCACGTTCGTTCATTTCATTTGATTTTATTATCTCTAATGTTTTTTTCTTTGGGGCTCCTGATATGCTACCTGCAGGCAATAGTTTTGAAAAAATGGTACCTAATTGTGCATTGAAGTCGGAAGGGAGCGTGCCTTCTATCTCTGAACTAACCTGAAGTAGTGTTTTGGTGGAGGTGGTCAGAGTATCTATATACCTGAATTTATTAACTTTTACGTTTTTTGCTACAATACTTAGATCATTCCTGAGCAGGTCTACAATGGTATAATGTTCTGCTATTTCTTTGAGATCATTAAGAATGTTTTTTTCAGCTTCTATAATACTTGCATCTATAGTGCCTTTCATTGGGAAGGTATATATTTTACCATCTTTTATCTGGATGAATATTTCAGGTGATGATACTATAAATTGATCTTTATAATATAGTTTATACCTAGCATGCGATATATTAAAGAGTTCTTTGAGTGTATAATTTGTCTCTAAATTTGTCGGAAATGTAAGATTTAATAAAAAAGAATTTCCAAGTAATATTTCTTTTTTTACAGCATCAAATGCAGTTGTAAAAGCGTCCAAAGACATTGGTTTTGACGTGAATTTTAAGGGCTTCGATTGGATGCCTGATAAAGAGTAATTTTTTACATCGTTAAATTTATAATATATACCTTCTGGTATTTCTCCAATTTTTAATATTATTGGTTTTTTTAATTCAAAATCTAAGATGAAAATGAAAGGAACATTCTTGCTTCCCAATTGATTCATTTCACCTACCCAATCCATCCTATGATATCCGATGCTTTTTAACTTCTTATCGTGCATTCCGAGCTCAAATTAAACCTAATCTTAAAGAAGTAAGTAATATTATTTTTTTGTATAATAATAGATAACATTTGTTACCCATTTATCTGGATCAGACTCTTTAGATGGGTCGGTTACATATTCTTCTATCATGGGGACGTCCATGAATAGGCTTCTATCTTTCATAAAATCTCCCATAGCATTGTGTGCATCGCCTGACTTTGTTTTATCTCCGCGAAACGTTATTTTTAAGGCTGGTTTCGCAAGAATACTTTCTGAATTCGTTTCAGGAATGTTATTTAATTGGGCTAAAGTAGGAAGAGCAGCTGCCATGTCTGATTTTAGTTTGGTTTCATCCCAAGTGTAGAATAAACCGCATGGCATGCCTGAGACTACAATATTGGCATTTAATGCTTTTTGATATAGAGCGCTTATATTTTGCGTGTAATATTGATTGATGTTTTCAATAGCTACTTCGGCTCTATGTGTGATGAAAAATTTAGGCCCAGGATTTATTTCTTCGATTTTATAACCACTATAAAGGTTTTGATGGTACCTCTCATCAATCAAGGTATTTAAGTATTCAAGATCTTTTTTTATCGTTTTTTTAAGCTTCCACTTACTAATAAACTTAACAAGATTGGATAGAAATCCTGAATCTTTTGTAGCTACTACACGTAATGTTGTACTTGTTGAGTCTTTGGTTTCCATAAAATAAACTAGATGACTTTCTTTTTTACCCATCGGTGTGCGTACTATAATTATACTGTCATTTTCATGGCTGCTTATAATCTTAATAACACCATCTTCGATTTCGTCTCCCGTGTATTCACATGAGCTGCCACTACCAAACGTACTACCCGGATATACTACTCTAGTTGAAGTATCTGAAATGATAAATGAATTCCATCTAGATTGTGTCTTAATATCATTAATGGCATTAAATACTACATTTTTCGGTGCTGCTATATCTATTTGAGTTTCGGTGGTATATGTTTTACTAATAATTAGTGACAATGCGATGATCGCTACTAAAATTACCCCGAGGTAAAGCGTATATTTTTTGGTATTTGTCATGGTGTGATGATTTATTTATTTGCCTTATGATAACATCGTATTGTAAAGATACGAATATTATTTATAATAAAAGAAATGACTTGCAAAATTAAAAAAGGTTTGTATCAATCATGAGTACAAACCTTTTATATGTTGTAGATTACCAAAACGATTAAGAAATCTTATACGGTCATAATGTCCTTCTCTTTTACTTCAATGTGTTTGTCAATTTTTGAGGAGTAAAAATCTACCAATTTCTGAACTTCATCTTCTTTTCTTTTACCCATATCTTCAGGGAACCCATCTTTTACTTGTTTTTTTAAGAAATCAAGCATTTTATGTCTGTGTGCCCTTATGGCAACTTTTGATTCTTCGCCTGCTGCTTTTGCTTGTTTTACCATCATAATCCTTCTTTCTTCGCTCATCTGAGGAATCATTAGTCTTACGACTTCACCATCATTCATAGGTGTAATACCCAAGTTGGCTTCAAAGATGGCTCTTTCTATTAACGCCAAGCTCTTTTTTTCCCAGGGTTGAATGCTGATCGTTCTAGCATCAGGTGTGCTTATATTGGCTACCTGAGATAAGGGTGTCGGTGAGCCGTAATATTCTACCATTAACCCATTCAACATAGCTGGTGAAGCTTTGCCTGCACGTATTTTATTCAATTCAAATACCAAATGTTCGATGGCTTTGTCAAAGGACTCTGCTGTTTGCATGAATTGCAATTCTATTTCTTCGATCATGATTGTCTCAATTTTTGACTTAATAATAGTTGCAAAAGTAAAACCTTTTTATGATTTTATTCTCTACTACCCATAAATCTTAAAAGAAAATAAAGAAATGTTACTAGTGAACCTAAAGCTGCGGTCACATAAGTCATTGCTGCCCACCATAATGCATCCTTGGCACCATCGTGTTCGCTTCCTTGCATAAACCCAGAGTCGTCTAGCCAAGCCAGCGCTCTATTGGATGCATCAAATTCTACTGGTAAGGTCACCAAACTGAATAATGTTGTCAATCCAAATGTGGCTACAAGAACCAACATCAATATATTGCCACCGATACCTGCACCCATTCCGAAAAGGACTCCCATAAATAAAAATTGCTGCACATTACTGCTAAATTGTACTGCTGGAACTAGTTTGGATCTCAATGTAAGCATACTATATGCCTGGGCGTGCTGGACAGCGTGTCCACATTCGTGTGCTGAAACAGCTGCAGCTGCTATACTTCTGCCATTATATACCTCAGGAGATAACGCTACTGTTTTATTAGCAGGGTTGTAATGGTCGGAAAGGAAGCCTTGACCCATCACTACCTGTACATCTCTAATACCATAGTGCGAGAGCATTTTTTCTGCTATCTCTTTCCCATTCATGTTGCTACGTGTACCTATTTTACTGTAATGAGCAAATTTGGATTTCAGTCTATTTCCTACTAGGAAACCTATGAGGGTGAAAACTCCTAAAATTACATAATAACCAATCATGTTTTGTAAATGTGTTTTTAAATTTTTATTTAATTTATGGTAGCAAACCCTGTATATGATTGCAATGCTTTAGGTATCTTTATACCTTCAGGCGTCTGATGATTTTCCAATAGTGTAGCTACTATTCTTGCAAGTGCCAGAGCACTTCCATTGAGCGTATGTGCTAACTTGGTTTTACCATCTTCGTCTCTATATCGCAACTTCATACGATTGGCTTGGAAAGTTTCAAAATTCGAGACTGAACTTACTTCAAGCCATCTACCTTGCGCTGCGGAATATGTCTCAAAATCAAAGGTCAGTGCAGAGTTGAAGCTCATATCACCGCCACATAAACGCAGAATACGGTAAGGAAGTTCCAGTTTATTTAACAAACTTTCTACATGAGTGACCATGTCCATCAGTGTATCATAGGAGTGATCAGGGTGCTGCATCTGCACAATCTCAATCTTGTCAAATTGGTGTAACCTATTCAGACCCTTCACATCAGAGCCATATGAACCAGCTTCTCTCCTGAAACAAGGCGTGTAACCTGTAAGTTTTATAGGGAAGTCAGATTTGTTTAATATCACATCTCTATAAAGGTTAGTTAGTGGCACTTCAGCCGTTGGAATCAGATAAAAATCATCTTTTTCACAATGGTACATTTGTCCTTCTTTATCAGGCAATTGACCTGTAGCCAAGGCAGATTCTTTATTTACTACCAATGGTGGTTGTATTTCTAGATATCCTGCTGCTGTAGCTTCGTCTAGGAAAAAATTTATCAGAGCTCTTTGTAGACGTGCACCTTTTCCTTTATATACGGGAAAGCCCGTACCTGTCAGTTTGACCCCATCTTTAAAGCTTATGATGTTGTATTTTTCTGCTAGTTCCCAGTGTGGTAATGGACTTTCACCCAATTCAGGCATTTCTGCTGTCCAAGCTTTGAACACTTCATTGTCTTCCGCTTTTGTACCCGCAGGTACTGAGTGGTGTGGAACATTAGGCAATTGAATGATCATCTCTTCCAAAAGGTCCTTGCTTTCTTTCAAAGATGATTCCAGAACCTTTGATTCTTCTTTAAGAGATGCTATTTGGGTTTTTAGTTCATTTGCTTCATGGGCTTTACCAGTTTTAAAAAGACCACCTATCTCATCTGATATGGTGTTCATTTTGAACAATAAATTGTCTAAATTTGTCTGAGTTGCCTTCCTTTTGTCATCTTCAATGATGATTTTCTCAATGGAAGCCAATTGTTGTTCTGATACATTTTTTTTCTTCAAACCTTCGATCAGTCTCTCTTTTTCTTCTCTAATAATGCCTATTTCGATCATTTTACCTGATTTTTAATAAAAAAAGTATTTATTATGCCTAAAAATTAAATTTTTGCAAAGATAGTGTTTTGAATATCAAAATTAATATCTATTTTTGCACTTTCAAATTTTTAGACTAACCTGTCATCCGACAGAAACCTTTCAAAATTATTTCTTTACTCGTTTTCAGGATATTCCTATCCGTTAGTTTTTATTCGTGTAAACAGTATAGATTTTAAACTTAATCTAAATTTATTAAATTCATTTATAGAATATTAATCATATGTATGATATTTTGCAGTTAAACGATATGCTTGTGCCTAAATTGAAGGATGTGGCGGATCGTATGGGGCTTGGCAATGTTAAAAAACTTAGCAAACAAGAGTTGATTTATAAAATTCTTGACGAACAAGCTGTCCGTGCGAAAAAAGAAGTCAAGGAAGAAATAAGGCAGGAAGTCAAAGAAATAGCCCAAGTGGAAGTTGTCGAAGTGGTAGAAAAAGTAGTAGAAAAGGAAATGGATGCTGCCCCAGAACCCAAAAAACGAGGAAGAAAGCCAGGCTCAACCAAAACTCCAGAAGTAGCCGAAAAAATCGTAGAAGAGCAACCTGCATTGACAATACAAACGCCTTCTCCTGAAACAGTCAGAGCTGAAGCAGCAGCCAAAAGAGAAAGGGTAAAGATAGTGGTGCCATCAGAAAAAGTAGTGTTTGCACCCAAAATCGAAGAGCCTAAAGAAATACTAGAGACCACAAAGGTAGAAGCTGAAACAGAAGCTCCAAAAATAAATCCCGCATCTGCTAATACAGAAGCACCAACAAATCTTCCAGAAGCATCAACAAATCGTCCAGATGCACCAACAAATCCTGCAAATCAAAGATTTGAGCAAAGGAGTAGAGGGCAATATCAAAATCAACAAGGTACCCCTAATGGCGAATACAGACGTCCTATCCAACCTATCGCAGAAATAAAACCTGAAGAACCGAAATTTATACCAGATCTTGATGGTGTTATCGAAAGCGAAGGTATCCTAGAACTAATGGTAGATGGTTACGGCTTCTTAAGGTCGTCAGATTATAATTACCTTTCTTCTCCTGATGATATTTATGTATCTCCATCACAAATAAAATTATTCGGCCTCAAGACAGGTGATACTGTTTTGGGATCCATCCGTCCACCCAAGGAAGGTGAAAAATATTTTGCCCTCCTTAAAGTGAGTAATATAAATGGACTAGATCCACAGAAACTGAAAGAAAGAGTGCCATTCGAATACCTCACCCCATTATTTCCTACAGAAAAGCTGAGGTTGTGTTCTCACCCATCTGGCAAGGATTATGGTAATAGAATGATTGATATGTTTACCCCGATAGGAAAGGGTCAAAGAGGACTTATCGTTGCGCAACCCAAAACAGGTAAAACATTCTTACTCAAAGATATCGCAAATGCCATAGCCGCTAATCACCCTGAATGTTATCTTCTCGTTCTTCTTATTGATGAGAGACCGGAAGAGGTAACAGATATGCGTAGAAGTGTTAATGCTGAAGTAATCGCAAGTACATTTGACGAACCAGCAGAAAATCACGTACGCGTAGCGGGTATCGTACTCGAAAAAGCAAAACGACTTGTAGAAAGTGGACACGATGTCGTAGTACTTCTAGACTCTATCACTAGATTAGCAAGAGCTTATAATACTACAGCACCTACTAGTGGAAGGGTACTTTCAGGTGGTGTGGAAGCCAATGCATTACACAAGCCTAAAAAATTCTTTGGAGCTGCAAGAAATATCGAAGGTGGAGGTTCATTGACCATTCTAGCTACAGCGCTTATAGATACGGGAAGTAAGATGGATGAAGTAATATTCGAAGAATTCAAAGGTACTGGAAATATGGAACTTCAGCTTGATAGGTCACTGGCAAACAAACGTATGTATCCTGCTATCGACATTACTAAGTCAAGTACAAGAAGAGAAGAGTTATTGCTTCCTGAGAGTATACTCCAGAAATTATTTGTACTAAGAAATCACCTATCCGATATGAAACCTGACGAAGCGATGGACTTTATCAAGAAGCACATGATGGGTACCAAGACTAATGAAGAGTTTATAGTGTCAATGAATGGTTAGAAATTGATTTTAATATTCTTGCAAATTAATCTTATTAATTATTTTATTTTTTCAAAGTAAAAATTTACCTTTGCGCTTCTTTTTAAAAAATGTCCCAGCGGCATAGCATAAAAAGATTTCTTAATTTAGAATTTCAATAAAAAGTTAGATACACAATATGAAACGTACATATCAACCGTCCAAAAGGAAGAGATCAAATAAACACGGATTTAGATCTAGAATGGCTACCAAAAATGGTAGAAGGGTTTTGGCAAAAAGAAGAGCAAAAGGCAGACAGAAATTGACAGTGTCTGACGAAAAAGGAGTTAAGTAATACAGTGACTCTATAAGTTTTAAGAATTCTGAATACGAATGTTATGGTTTGTATTCAGAATTTTTTATTTTGGAAAAGGCGATAAATAATTGTTCCATCTAAAGTAGATATTTTGGATAAGAGACTGAAAAGTAAAAAAATAATAGACAAACTTTTTGCGGAAGGTAAGTCTTACTTTTCTTTTCCAATAAAGTTGGTGTACATTCACCTCAAAGACAAGGATGGGGCTTTTGGTGTTCAGTACAGTGTATCCGTAAGTAAAAGAATATTTAAAAAAGCTGTAGATAGGAATAGAGTGAAAAGACAATTGAGAGAAGCTATCAGATTGAACGTTCCTGTTGATCCAGATCAACAAATGGAATGCTATGTGGCCATGATGTTTATCTACGTGGGCAAAGAAAAATTGGAATACAAAACTATAGAAAATGGCATAAATCGACTTTCGCCAAAAATAGCAAAATTAATCATGCAATAGCTTGTTTGCTATGAAAGCGATAATCACGAAGGGATGATATTATCACGAAACGAAATCACATAATATTACCATAGCTATGGAATCCCGATCGATGGTATTGTTATCATAGAAAGTAAACGTTTTGTAAATCTTTTAATATGTAATATTCCGATTATTTTAGGTGTTTATGAACGATGTCTCACCTATTTTTATGTAGCGCCGTGCTAGAGCTTTTGGTAATTGCATTACTAGATGATACTGCGGTTTGCTCTGAAGGCTATGAATTTTTTTATAACTGATTTATTACCTAACTGCAACATTATAAGATATATACGATTGTGATATTTTAAAAATATGAATTACTTATTAAATAATCTGCTGCGAATAATATACTGAACAAGAATAATATAGTATGTTTGCAGTGCAATTGGTAAACCTTAAAATGTAATATGACGTATAACATATTAAAAAAAATATGAAATATTTTAAGATAACTTATACTCGATATAATTTTATTGTTTAGCTTTGCGCTTTATTACGCCATGTCAAAGGATGTGGCTGATTTCTGAATGACGAATAAGGAATAAGAAAACTACACCTGGGCGATTACCATCCCTACTTGAAGACGAAAATCAAATATGTGGTAACCAACCTGTTTCTATTTCTTATATTAGTATATATAGTATTTTACTTGAAGGCGAAAATCATAGTACATATTATAATACTGCACGACTAAGGTTGATAAATAAATTTCTTAGGTCCATTTGCTTCATAGCATATGGTGGGCTTGTCATATTAATATGGCTAATTTATTATTTTTAAATAACATTTATTTTTTAACCAAAACTCAATCTCATGAAGAAATTTAATTTCTTTTCAAAGTTGTTTTCGTTATTATTAGTGTTGATGCTTTCGGCTCACTTTGGTGATCTAAACGCTCAAGCTTTTATTTCTGAAGACCAGGCCCTTGTGAAATTGTCGACTAAACTCGATCAACTAAGCAAAACGCCAAACGCTTCCGTTTCTTTCCCGAACGGGACAACAGTAACTGGAGATGACAGAGCTGTCATCAAGACCCAGTATTATTCAATGATTTTGCAAAATTTGCAAGCTAAAGATCAAGCAGGAAACCCAATAGGTACCACCAAAGGTGCGTATGAGGCTACTAAAGCTTTCTTTAACCAAAGGAGCCAAACTAGTGCACCTACGCCTAATACAACTTCAACAGTTGGACTTTCGTGGTTGGACAACGAGGCACTTCAGTACCTTACTCATTAAACAAAATCAATTTTTTTAACCAAAACTTTAATATTCAATCTCATGGAAAATTTTAAGTTTACTTTTATCAAAAATCAGCTCTCCCTATTATTAGGAGTCTGCTTTTTGTTTATTGGCCTTTCGGCTCAGGCGCAGACGTACACTCGTACGACAGCTGTGTCTACCACTTTAACGACGATCACAACGCCTGTCAACAACAACATGTTTGATGATCAAGAGATTACAGGTATACCTATGGGTTTTAACTTTCCATATTATGGTGGAAATTATAATTCTATAGCTATCAATGCTAACGGTTTCGTTAGATTTGCTCCCAATATTGGTGCTGGTGGGTTTACTAACCAAGGTATCAACGTAAACTGTGGTACAAACTTTACTAACTTGTTGGCTCCACTTTGGGACGATTGGAACAGCGATGGTGGGACTAACGTTTCTTGGGGACCTATCGCAGGTGGTGGCTTTGCTGTTACTTGGGTTAGACAAGGTTTTTCGTACCTAGGTGGTAATGCAGGTGATTATGCTACTTTCCAAGTAGTATTGTTTCCTGACGGTGTTATTAATTTTGTACACAACGATATCAATATCGGAGCTGGGACAGGAAATAATGGTGCTACTGCAACTGTAGGTATCATTGGTAATAATTCTGGTGAATGTAATGAATTTTCATTCAATGCTGCAATTGCTGCAGGTACGATCACTTATACACCTTCTAACCTTATCGTTAGTATGGTGGCTACTCCTGTTACTACATGTAGTGGTAACGGTACGACTTACAATCAGCCTGTTGCAGTTAACTTTAGAGTTGCTCCACTTGCTGGAACAGTTTTTCAAGTTTGTTACAATTCAGCTTGTACGGGTAACCAACCTACAAACTCAGCTATCATAGCTGCACCTTACGTTTGTCAGACATTTATGTCTACAGGTGGTCTTTCACAAGCTGTAACACTTGCTAACATACCTTGTCAATCACAAAGTGCTAATCTTTATGGTACTTTTGGCGTCACCGGACCTTCACAGCCTATTTATGTAGGATGTCTAGGTATGGCGACAAACTTTACACAGCCTGCAGGTCTTGCGTGTGAGTTGGTGTGCCCTAGCGATGCTACTTATTTTTTAGGTTCGCTTGAGTGTTGTGCTCCTGCGGAATATGCATTAGCAACGAGGTTTAATTGTTTAGTACCTTTTACTGCAACTACTGCTAGCTTACAAACAGCACGATCCACTGGAATCGTTAGTATAACATCAACAACAACTGGTGGTGGTACTGTAGTGATTGCAGGTAATGACATTACTTGTACTGCTACTGCGACTACTTCTTCAGCTGTAGCTAATGTATTATTTAACAGTAGTGGTCAAGTTTCAATGACTTGGAATTATTCAACTCCAGATGGAGGTTTTTGGGATCCATTTACTTGGCAGTTAGTTAGAAATAACATAGTTGTTGCTAATGGTGGTACTGTTAATACTTTTGGTGCTGGTACTC
>JBBRJL010000025.1:0-12062 GCA_038219375.1 Chitinophagales bacterium
TCTACCATCTCAAAAATCCATTTGATTACTTCTTGATTAGCTAGACCGTGTAGTGGGCCTGCAAGCGCATTCATAGATCCACTGAACGAGTAATATACATCACTCAATGTAGATCCTACCAAGTGCATGGTATGTGCCGAAGCATTACCTCCCTCGTGGTCAGCGTGAATGGTCAGATAAAGTCTCATCAATGCAAGAAAATCAGGATTGTCAAATCCTAACATATGTGCAAAATTGCCTCCCCAATCCAGATCAGATCTAGATGCAATGTGCGCACCATCATGAAAAGACCTTCTATAGATGTACGCGGCTACTCTAGGTAATCTAGCTATTAGATTCATTGAGTCTTCATACATCACATCCCAATAGTCATTTTTGCTCATACCTTCTTCATACTGCTGCGCAAAAATACTCTCTGACTGCATTGCAAGAACAGCAATACTGAACTGTGTCATTGGGTGCGTATCCTTAGGAAGTGCCTCAATTGTATCAAATACATGTTTAGGTATATCGCTTCTTTTTGCCCATTCCCCAGACAACCAACTTACCTGTTCAGACGTTGGGATCTCACCCACCATCATAAGCCAAAACAAACCCTCTGGTAGTGGCTCTTTGCCATTGGGTACACGAGGCAGCAAGTCTCTCAGTTGTGGAATATTATAACCACGGAACCTGATACCTTCTTCAGGATCAAGTGATGATGTGTCCCAGATCATACTTTTGACGCTACGCATACCGCCAATCAGTTGATCTATGGTTACTTCATCAACTTTTTTCTCGCCATGATCTTTTAATATACTTTTTATCTCAGCTTTGAGGGCAACTGATTTTTGGTAAAACTTTTCCTTTAATGGATCCATTGTTCAGGGATTAAATTCTTTATTTGGTATTAATGATATTTTTTAAAAAACGAATTAGACTAAAATCTCAAGCTTAAAACTGAAATCTTGCGCTAAAATACTAAAATATATTTGATTTCAAATTTAAAACTAAAAAATTGATCAAAAAGTACTCTATTTTAACATGATTTTAAAACAAATATTGATGTTTTAACAATAAATGAAAGAAACAAATATTGGTTATTTTGAATAATTATTTATATATATATTGACAATCCATACCAAAATAAATTAAATATTACTACTTAACTAATTTATCAAATACTTCTATTGATTTTATAAGTCTTGTACCGGCTTCTTCCACTCCTATCAAAGCGATGGTATGTATTAAGTCAGGACCTTGCATGGTACCACATATTCCTATACGCATGATGGGCATGATTTCACCCATTTTAAGTGTGTGGTTTGCGATATACCCTTTGATGACTTGCTCAATTTTTACAGTATCAATTTCGGTTAACTCAATAAGGTCTTGGGCCATTCGCTTGATATGACTACCGTTTTCTACCTTATATTTTTTCTTGATTGTTTCTTCATCATAAACATGTGGCGCTTCAAAGAAAAATCTAGCATTAGTGATAATTTCATCTACCTTATGTACCCTTTCTTTCATTTGACCACACACATCCGCCAGATACTCTATTGAAACGTGATAATTAGCGTCAATCGCCTGATTCTGAATCAAATAAGCTAGTTTCAAATTATCAGAATGGATTAGGTATTGTTGATTAAACCATCTAGCTTTATCGATATCAAACCTTGCCCCGGCCTTTACTATTTTCTCTAGGCTGAACGCCTCCGATAATTCTTCCATATTAAATAGTTCTTGATCATTTCCAGGACTCCAACCTAACATTGCCAAGAAGTTCAATACCGCATCAGGCAAATATCCATCCTCTCTAAATCCGGTAAAATTGTCTTCTTCATGATCACTATCCCAAGATATCGGAAATACAGGAAAACCAAACTTAGCACCGTCTCTTTTACTCAACTTGCCTTGACCTGTCGGCTTTAATATGAGTGGTAAATGTGCAAACTTTGGTGCTTCCCAACCAAAACATCTATACATATATACATGATGAGGTGTACTTGACAGCCATTCTTCCCCACGTATGACATGAGTGATTTGCATCAAATGATCATCCACTATATTTGCTAAGTGATAAGTCGGCATGCCATCACCTTTCAATATGACTTTGTCGTCTAGTTCACTGCTACTGAATGACACATGACCTCTGATTTCGTCATCGAAAGAGATGATTTCATTTGCAGGTATTTTGAGACGCACGGAAATGTGTTCACCTGCGGCAAGGAGTTCTTCGACTTTTTCTTTAGGTAGCGAAAGGCTATTCTTCAATCTAGTACGAGAATCGCTATCATATTTGAATGTCTGATCTGTTTCTCTCATTGTCTCGAGCTCGTCGGGTGTATCAAAAGCGTAATATGCATGATCATCAGCTAGTAATTTATCTACATATGCCTTATAAATGAACTTTCTTTGTGACTGTCTATATGGACCAAACTCACCACCAAAACCAGGACCCTCCTGCGGTAATAAACCAAACCAAGTGAGCGACTCAATGATATATTCTTCCGCGCCAGGCACATATCTAGCTTGATCCGTATCTTCAATACGTAGTATAAATGTCCCTTTATGTTTTTTGGCAAATAAATAATTATAAAGTGCCGTCCTTACACCACCAATGTGTAATGGTCCTGTTGGACTAGGTGCAAATCTTACTCTCACTGTATTCATAATGTCTAAAATATTACTTTTTGTTAAATAAATTGTTAATTTTTATCAAAACCAACACAACGAAGGTCACATTTTTAATTATCTTACGTTATGTTAAATGATAAACGCTTTTAAAATTAAGCTGTAAAATTAATCCTTAATGCTGAATTCAGCAATATTATGTTATGTACTTAGTAAAAACTCCACCTCTTATTAAAACAATATTTCCTGATTTAGTTTGGAATATTGACACAATTGATAAAAAAGTCTTCATCACTTTTGATGATGGACCTATACCAGAGTTGACTCCCTGGGTGCTTGATGTATTGAAAGACTATGATTTTGCAGCTACATTTTTTTGTGTGGGAGATAATGTAAAAAAATATCCACATCTACACGATAGAATACTTTCTGAAGGACATATTGTAGGAAATCATACCTTCAATCACCTTAATGGTTGGCATACCGACAATGAAGACTATATAAATAATGTAGCCCTTTGTGATATGTACACAGCATCTAATCTCTTCAGACCACCATACGGAAAATTAAAGCCAGGTCAATCTCAAGTTATAAAACAAGACAAAACTATTGTAATGTGGGATATTTTGAGTGGTGATTTTGATGCTAATATTTCAGAAGAAAAATGTCTTCAAAATGTGATGAATAATTATAAATCAGGCTCTATTATAGTTTTTCACGACAATGTCAAAGCAGAAAAAAAATTGAAATATGTGTTGCCACTTTTCCTAAAAGAATTGGCAGATAATAGTTTTGTTTCTGAAAGTCTAGAATGTCTTGTACCAGAGTATGCATAAATATATTTTCATTTCCTTTTTAAATTTTGCGAGTCTGTTCCTTTCTACAAGCGCATTAGGTCAAAAAGATTGGCAAATATCTTCTGATGATAATAATATTATGTTGTGGACAAAAGACTATCCAAACTCTGAAATCAAACAATTCAAACTTAAAACTACTATCAGTGCTGATTTTGATAAAGTATACAACTTATTGAAAGATGTTGAGAACATGCATCTTTGGTATGATAGAGTAAACAGCGTGACTTTATTACAAAAAACATCATCAAATGAAGGTATTTATTTATTAGAATATGGCCTTCCATTTCCATTCGAAAATAGAATTGCAACCATACGAGGGACAATAGATTACAATAAAATCAGCGGCCGACTCATAGTTAATACCAGCTATCATCCTTTTAAGGTACCGATTAATAAATCGGAAATGTTGTTAATAAAATCAATCGGAAGTAATTGGGAAGTCACCAAGCTTGCTAATGGAAAAATCGAAATCATACATTCAGGGCATATGAACCCTGGCGGCAACATCCCGAAATGGCTAATAAATGAAGGTGTGACTTCAGGACCTGTTAAAACGATTAAAGCGTTCAAAAAAAAGCTAGGCGTATCTTGATCCTTTTAGCAGTTTTTGCTTAGACTTCTGTATCCAGTTTCAGTCCAAATTTTTTGGTAAACGAACCCAAATCTGGGTTTTTTTCTAGCATGACCATATATCTTTCTCTTTGTGTCATAGCCTGTATTGGTTTACTTTCTTCAAAATCAGGAAATTGTGACCTATCTACTGTTATATTAAATATTAAGTCATGCGCTCCGAGCTCGTCTCTAAGTTTATCTAGAAGGTTGACTTCCTGAATGATCATATCCTTAGAGACTTGTGTAGGTACGGTAGCGCTAATGGTCTTATCTTGCAGACTCAATTTTGCTAGGTTTAAAGCCGATTGGACACTTTTTGAAGGATTAAATTCGGAATAGTTTTTCCAAATTTCATTTACCTGATTGATATTAAGATTTTTTCTAGCTTCGGCTTTTGTAGCTTCGGCTTGTCTTATACTTTCTCTAATGGCATCAATTCCGGATAGTTTTTTGAAGTCCTGTTTTACAGTTATTTCGGGTGTATTGGCAGGATTTGGTGTGTTTTCGATCGTTTTGGCATCTTCTTCTGCTGCGGAAATCGTTGACTTGGGTATATCACTTAAGCTTTCCGATACATTTTGTACAGCAGGTTTGGGTGATTCAACAATAGATAATGGAGAAGAAGTAGGTGTTTCGCTTACGACATCAGTTTTTTTTTCCTGCGTCGTCCCGCTGAAGATATCTACTTCGAGTGCTCTATTCAGAAAAGTGAGCTTAATAAGCGCCAACTCTACATTAAGTCTTTTATTTTTTGCCCTAATAAGGTCAATGTCACATTGATTAAGAATATTAAGGCCAGAAAGCAAAAATGAAGATTTCGCAAGACTTGCTTGATGAAAATATCGTTGTTTAAGCTCATCACTGACTTCTAGAATACTTATGGTAGCTGGAATCTTTGCCACCATCAAATCTCTAAAGTGATCTGCAAGTCCCTGCAAAAAATGTTCTGCATCAAATCCTTGTTTTACTATTTCATTCAACGTTAGTAATACATCAGATATATCTTCACGCAAAAAGGCATCTGTAATTTTGAAATAATATTCATAGTCGAGTAGGTTTAGGTTGGCGACCACATCTTTATATGTAATGACATCTCCCGTAGAACTAGATATCTTATCAAAGATAGATAATGCATCTCTCATCGCACCATCAGCTTTGTTCGCTATGATGTGAAGCGCTTCTTCGTCTGCCTGAAGACCTTCCTTTTCACATATCTTTTTGAGCTGAGCTACCGCATCTGCTATTTGGATACGTTTGAAATCAAATATCTGACACCTCGATAATATAGTAGGAATTACCTTATGCTTTTCAGTAGTAGCTAGTATAAATATGGCATAAGATGGTGGCTCCTCCAATGTTTTCAGAAATGCATTAAAAGCTTGATTTGACAACATGTGTACCTCATCTATGATAAATACCTTGTATTTTCCCTGTTGTGGCTGAAACCTGACTTGCTCTATAAGTGTCCTAATATTCTCTACACTATTATTGGAGGCAGCATCAAGCTCTAATATATTGAAAGAAGCATTTTCATTAAAAGCAGTACATGAACCACAGGTGTTACAAGCTTCTACCTTATTAATCGGTTGCTCACAATTTATAATTTTTGCAAGAATACGTGCACAAGTCGTTTTACCAACACCACGTGGTCCTGTAAACAAAAAGGCATGAGCCAAATGATCTGTTTGAAGGGCGTTTTTCAGGGTTTTGGCGACATGATCTTGACCTATCACTTCATCAAAAGTGGTAGGACGGTATTTACGTGCGGATACTACAAACTTGCTCATATAGCTCAAATATGCTGCAAAAGTAGGAAATAATTTTGGATTTGTTTAGACCTGAATCATCTATTCTAAAATAAAAATGATGCTTGAATCCCAAAACAAAGCCCACGAAATTTAATTTTCATCTGACTTTACACCAAAAACCTATTTCATAGCATCTTTATATCAAGTAGTTAGTGACATAAACGATATCTAAGGCCTGATCATCACGAAATCTTTAACTACCAAAGTCGCGACTTGAATATTTATCAAATCATTTTTTCCAACGTTTTAAAATATTCAAGATATGTCATGGAATAACATTCCCGTTTGGGATAAAAACAGACCCGTATTCTTTCAGATTGGTTTAGTAATTGCTTTATCTTTAGCTAATATCATCATTAATTATAATGGTACAAAACCCGATTACTCAGATTATGAGTTAGAGAATGATAACCCATTGTTTTCAGCATCTGAAGTCAGAACGCATCGTATCGCTCCTGAATTAATCAAAAAGGAAATCCCAGTTGTCAGAAGGGTAGATCCGCTTATTGCAAAGATTGTTACCACTAATGAGCCAATCATCGATCCAGTAGAAATCCACCAACCAAGTGTAACAGTTAATTTTGGTGACGATCTAGAGCCTATTCCTGTTGATATTCCTGCGGTAATACCCGTAATATCAGAACCTGACAAAGTGCACACTATCACCGAAAAGATGCCACATTTAGCTTTATGCAACGGTTTGGCTAGTGAAGACCAAAGGCGCGCCTGTACACAAAATGCCATGTTGGAATACATTTATAAACACCTAAAGTATCCAGCTTTAGCTCGTGAAACCGACATTGAAGGAACAGTTATCCTTTCCTTCGTCGTAGATAAAACAGGAAAATTAAAAGACCTAACAATAGTTAGAGATATTGGTGGCGGATGTGGAGTCGCTGCATCAAAAGTAATCAAAGGCCTATCAGATTGGACACCAGGATATCACAATGATCGTGCTGTAAGTGTTAAATACACGATCCCTATCAAATTCAAATTGAATAAATAATGAGTGGTAGGGTAAAACCAGTACTCTTTGTAATTGTGCTTGTCCTAATTTCAAATTGGGGAGCTGAACTTACAACGGATTCAAGGTCACATAAGCGTATAAAAGAGAAAACAAAAGATAATGCAACCAATGCCTTTTCTTCATGTCAAGATAATTTAAGTCTAAAAGGAAGAAATCCATGTTCAAAATAAAAAA
The DNA here is from genome assembly GCA_038219375.1 of Chitinophagales bacterium. GTDB lineage: Bacteria > Bacteroidota > Bacteroidia > Chitinophagales > Saprospiraceae > OLB9. Next base: position 7,095 of record JBBRJL010000025.1, read on the forward strand.
AGAGACATCAATATTGCTCATTGTATAATTTTACGCTTATATTTGCACCCGTTTTGAAAGAAACGCTTTTTGGCGTGGTAGCTCAGTTGGTTAGAGCGCGCGATTCATAATCGCGAGGTCGGCGGATCATGCCCGCCTCACGCTACCGAAAAGCCCTGCAGTTTTAATGCAGGGCTTTTTTTTTGCAATTAAATACTTTGCCCTATAATTCTCTTACCTATTTAATATACAAAATATCACTATTTTTGAACCTAAACTATCACTGTGTGTTATCTCGCTCAAAATAAATAATATAATAATGGGAAATTTTAAAGTTGGTGACAAGATACCATCATTTAGTTCTGTCATTGAAGATGGATCTACGATCACAGACAAAAGTATAGCAGGTAAAAAGGTGATAATGTTTTTTTATCCAAAAGATGATAGTCCAACCTGTACAAAAGAAGCGTGTAATCTTAGAGATAATTATAAAATATTTCAGAAAAAAGGATTTACAATCTTCGGTATAAGTCCTGACAACGATAAAAAACATAAAAAATTCATCGACAAATATGAATTGCAGTATTCTTTAATAGCTGATCCCGACAAAACCATTATTAATGCATTTGGCTACTTTGGTAAAAAAGTATTCATGGGTAAAGAAGTTGAAGGAGTTTATAGAACAACCATAGCTATTGACGAAAATGGTATCATCACACATATCATCAACAATGTTGTTTCTGGCGAACATTCAGCCCAACTTTCAGACGCTTTAGGGTTTCAATCCATGCCAAATAAATAGTTTTAAACTGTAAAGTTAATACTTTTAAATATTTGATTATCAATATTCTGTGTAAACAATCGGGTTGTTGAACATTGTATCACTTATGCACAAATGATCTTTGTTTTCATAATCCTAAAAGTACTTTTGTTGTTCAGAGTCCTTCAATAACAAATCAAAAGTATTATGTCTTCAGAAAAAATATTCATATTCGATACAACTTTGCGTGATGGCGAGCAAGTGCCTGGTTGTAAATTGCGCAAGGAACAAAAACTAACTATCGCAAGACAACTCGATGCTTTAGGAGTAGATGTGATAGAAGCAGGATTTCCGATATCTAGTCCAGGTGATTTCGAAGCTGTGAGAGAAGTTGCTGCCATTGTTAGAAATGCTACGGTTTGTGGCCTCTCCAGAGCCGTTGTTAAAGATATAGAAGTTGCAGCCGAAGCAGTAAGAAATGCTAAATTCCCAAGAATTCATACTGGCATAGGTACCTCTGATAGTCATGTTAAATTCAAACTCAATACCACACGAGAAGACATCATACAAAGAGCTGTAAGCGCAGTAAAACTTGCTAAATCTTTTGTGGAGGATGTTGAGTTTTATGCCGAAGATGCAGGTCGTACGGACAATGATTTTCTTGCACAAGTTTGTGAAGCCGTCATCAAAGCAGGTGCAACTGTTCTAAATATTCCCGACACTACAGGCTATTGTCTACCGCATGAGTATGGAGAAAAAATAGCTTATCTCCGCAATAATGTCAATGGAATACATAAAGCAATCCTATCCACACACTGTCATAATGATCTCGGAATGGCTACAGCCAATTCTATCGCAGGTATAGAGAATGGTGCTAGACAAATAGAGTGTACTATCAATGGCATAGGTGAAAGGGCAGGAAATACAGCTCTCGAAGAAGTTGTCATGATTCTCAAGCAAAGATTCGGGCAAAGATATCATTCGAATGTTAATACACCTATGCTGAAATCAATGAGTTTGCTTGTATCAGAAACCATGGGTATGCCTGTACAAGCCAATAAAGCCATCATCGGTGCCAATGCTTTTGCACACTCCTCAGGAATTCATCAAGACGGCGTCATAAAACACAGAGAAACCTATGAAATCATCGATCCAGCTGATGTAGGTGTGGACCAATCTTCTATAATACTGACTGCTAGATCAGGTAGAGCAGCTCTTGCCTACCGTTTCAAAGAATTAGGACATCACCTTACAAAAGACGAACTAGACATTGCATACAAATATTTTGTCATTTTGGCTGACCAACAAAAAGAAGTAGTAGACGCTGACCTCGAAGTTTTATATAGCGAAAAGATCTACGCTTTGGCTTAATTATTGATTATTTTTAATTTTAAATCCACATACTAAATTTATAAAGTGACTTTATTCGAAAAAATATGGAATGCCCATATCGTCCGTGCCATTGATAAAAACAGGGACGTAATATATATTGATAAACATTTGATTCATGAAGTGACTAGCCCTCAAGCCTTTGATGGTCTCAGAGATCGTGGTATTGGTATTTTTCGCAAAGAAAGAATTCTAGCTACTGCAGATCATAATGTACCTACGCTTAATCAACATTTACCCATAGAAGAGCCACTAAGTAGACTCCAAGTAGAAAAGTTGACCCAAAACTGTGCTGAATTTGATGTAGAACTCTATGGTCTTGGTCATCAATATCAGGGCATAGTACACGTCATCGGACCTGAACTAGGTATTACCTTGCCGGGAATGACCATCGTCTGTGGAGATAGTCATACTAGTACACATGGAGCCTTCGGAAATATTTCCTTTGGGATAGGGACTAGTCAGGTAGAACAAGTCATGGCGACCCAATGTCTCATACTAGAGGTACCAAAAACTATGCGCATCTCTATAGATGGCAAACTTGGAAAAGGAGTATCGTCCAAGGATGTTATTCTTTATATCATTGCAAAACTAACAGCAGCTGGTGGTACAGGCTACTTTGTAGAATATGCTGGTGAAGCGATTCGTTCGTTGTCGATGGAAGCACGTATGACGATCTGTAATATGAGTATCGAGATGGGGGCACGTGGCGGTATGATTGCGCCCGATGAAGTAACTTTTGACTACATCAAAGGTAGAAAGTTTGCACCAAAAGGTGAAAAATGGGAAGAATCACTTGCATATTGGAAATCCTTATATACTGATTCGGATGCAGTATTTGATGCTGAATTTACCTTTGATGCATCTGATATTGCGCCTATGGTCACTTATGGTACTAATCCTGGTATGGGTATGCTTATTTCAGATACTATATCGATAGACAATAATTCAGAATCCAACCTAAAATCTTTGGCCTATATGGGAATGAATGCTGGTGAGTCTATGATTGGTAAAAAGATACAAAACGTTTTTATAGGCAGTTGTACTAATAGTCGGATCGAAGACTTAAGAGAAGTTGCTGCTTTTGTCCAAGGAAAACAAAAAGCAGATCATGTCAAAGTCTATATCGTACCAGGCTCAAAACAGGTAGAAATTCAGGCAATATCTGAGGGTTTGGACAAAATATTTGCACAAGCTGGATTCGAACTTCGAGAGCCTGGATGTAGTGCATGTCTCGGTATGAATGAAGACAAAATACCTGAAGGAGAATATTGTGTCTCAACTTCAAATCGAAATTTTGAGGGTCGTCAAGGCCCCGGTGCAAGAACCATTCTAGCAAGTCCACTTATGGCAGCGGCTGCAGCTATTCATGGAGAGATCGTTGATATCAGAAACTATTTAAATTAAAAATAAAAGATGGAAAAGTTAGATAAAATAATAAGTTCAGCCGTCCCGATGCCTATAGAAGATGTTGATACAGATCAGATAATCCCAGCTAGGTTTCTCAAAGCGGTTTCCAAAGATGGTTTTGGTGAAAACTTATTCCGAGATTGGAGGTACCGACAAGACGGTACAAAAGTCAATGATTTTGTTTTAAACAATGATACCTACAGCGGCAAAATCCTAGTTGCCGGAAGGAATTTCGGTTGTGGTTCAAGTAGAGAACATGCTGCTTGGGCGCTTGCAGATTATGGGTTTCGTGTAGTGATTAGTAGCTTTTTTGCAGATATTTTCCGTGGTAATGCTTTGAATAACGGTATTTTGCCCTTACAAGTAAGCCAACAAACCTTGGACGAAATATTCAAAGCTATAGAAAGTAACCCAAAAATAACGCTCGAAATCAATGTAGAAAAACAAACACTACAGTTTAATGACCAATCCTTAACCTTCAATATTGACCCATATAAAAAAGTATGTTTGATCAATGGTTATGACGATATTGATTATCTACTTAGCATCAAAGACGATATCGAATCTTTCGAAATAAATAGAGTATTTTCACTTTAGTATTTACAAATGAACAAGAAGAAGTTAAATAAAATTACTGTTTTACCTGGCGATGGTATTGGACCTGAAGTGATTGCCCAAGCTTTAAAAGTACTTAAGGCCGTAGCAAAAAAATACCAACATAACTGGGAAACCAGAGAGGCCTTGATAGGTGCTTGTGCTATTGATGCCACCGGCGACCCTTTCCCCGAAGCTTCGCTTTCTGCATGTCAAGAAGCAGATGCCATATTATTGGGTGCTATTGGTGATCCAAAGTACGATAATGACCCATCGGCCAAAGTCAGACCCGAACAAGGACTACTGCGAATGAGAAAATCGCTCGGTCTATACGCAAACATCCGTCCGGTAAAGATATACGAGCAATTAGTACACCTTTCTGTTTTTAAACCCGAAATCTTAAAAGATGTGGATTTTGTCATTTATAGAGAGCTTACTGGTGGTATCTATTTTGGTGAAAAGGTCAAAGAAGCGACTTATTCGTCAGATTTGTGCATTTACCACAGATATGAAGTGGAGAGAATTTCTCACCTCGCTTTTCAGCAAGCACTTACTAGAAGAAAAAAGTTAACCCTCGTAGACAAAGCCAATGTACTTGAAACGTCAAGGTTATGGAGATCTGTTGTCCAACAAATCAGTATCCAATATCCTGAAGTAGCACTTGATTATCTATTTATCGACAATGCTGCCATGCAAGTGATATTGAATCCATCTAGGTTTGATGTCGTACTATGTGATAATCTTTTTGGGGACATTTTGTCAGATGAAGCTAGTGTACTTTCAGGATCTATGGGTTTACTACCTTCTGCATCCAAAGGAGAAACGTCCGCCTTATA
>JBBRJL010000026.1:0-12055 GCA_038219375.1 Chitinophagales bacterium
CTGGACGCTCGCCATCATGCCACCCAGAAGTACCAGCCGAATCTACTTCCCAATCAAAGTTGTAGAAATTTATTTTTTCTTCCAAAATACCTTGTGCTATCGGAGATCTGCAAATATTGCCTAGGCACACCATTAAAATCTTCATTTTTATATCAAATGTTCAAAATTACAACGAAAATAAGGACTAAAGTGTTGGTTGGAGACCAAAGAATTGTTAATTAAAATAGGTTTTCTGAAGTTTTAAATTAATTTTGAAATGTTTGAATAGCAAAAAGTAAATAATATTTGGTCGGACTGGATTTGATTAGGTTCCTCACAAATTATTATTTTGTGGCAAATGCGTATATGTGAATCATTTATTAACACTACATTTGCCTTAAATATGGTATGGTTTGATACCTTAATAAAATTTTTCTAATGAAAATAGTAATTGCTGGAGCTGGAGGTATTGGTTTTCACCTAGCAAAGTTATTGTCGTCTGCCCAACATGATATTGTCATCATAGACACACATAAAGATGTCCTCGAATACGCACAGACTCATCTCGATGTACAGACTATATTGGGTGATGCATCATCTATTCAGACGCTTCAAGATGCAGGTATACAAAGAACTAATATTTTTCTAGCCGTGACCACACATGAGAATGACAACATTGTAGCTTGTATTCTAGCCAAAAAACTTGGTGCAAAACAAACGATAGCTAGGATTAATAACATCGCAAATATCCAAAAAGAATTTAAAAATACTTTTGTTGAGCTTGGAGTAGATAAAATTATATCACCATCATTGCTCGCAGCGCAAGAGATCGTAAGGCTTATTGAACTCAGCCAAGTGACAGATAGTTTTGAGTTTGAAAATGGTAAAGTATCACTTATTGGGATAACCATAGAAGAACCATCCATTTACATCGGGAGAACCATAGATGAAATAAGGGAAGAGAAGAGGACGACCCATAGTCCGATAGCTATCTTACGTGGCAACGAAACGATCCTTCCGAGAGCAAATACTAGATTGCGTCGAGGTGACCACATATACTTTATCACGGGTAAAAAGGATTTGGAAAATCTCTTGATATCCATAGGGAAGCCACAGCGGAAAATAAAAAGTATCATGTTCATAGGCGGGAATGTCATCTCCATTCAAGCGGCCAAAAAATTGGAGGATATTTATAAAATAACTATAGTAGAACAGGACGAAAAAATCTGTAAATTAATGGTAGACGAACTTAATAATACCTTAGTCATCAAAGGAGATCCATCCAATTTTGAATTGTTAAAAGAAGAAGGACTGTCACAAATGGACGTATTTATTGCGGTGACGCCCAATAGTGAGACAAATATTATCACTTCGCTTATGGCAGAGACTTTGGGCGTTTACAAGACAATAGCATTGGTGGAAAACCTAGACTATACCCATATATCTCAAAATATAGGTGTCAATACTATGATAAATAAGAAGATCATTGCAGCCAATAATATATTCAGATTTGTAAGAAAGGGTAAAGTGGAGGCAATAGCAAGTCTACACGGTGTGGATGGTGAAGTGATAGAGTATGTCATCCATAAGGAAAATAAAATGACGAGACACCCAATAAGAGAAATAAAATTTCCGGACCAAGCCATCATTGGAGCAGTGATAAGAAATGATGAAACGATCATACCGACAGGTGACTTTGTGATGAATGTTAACGACAAGGTGATCATACTTGCCTTGCCCGGGGCGATAGGCAAAATAGAAGATTTATTCAGATAAGCCATGCAGATAAATCTCCAGCCTATATCAAATGTTGTCGGTGTGTTAATGATTCTCCTCGGACTCAGTATGTTTGGGACTGCATTTATATCAAATTATTATGAAGCAACCGACACACTCAGTTTTATCAAGTCGGGTGCGATTACTACCATATTCGGAGCTATATTATGGAGCTATAAGTTTAGCAGTAGCGCCATAGTCAATAAAAGAGAAGGATACCTGATCGTAGCATTAGGATGGTTTTTTCTCGGTTTTTTTGGTGCATTACCCTTTTACTTTTCGGGAGTAACGCCTAGTTTTACAGATGCTATTTTTGAGTCGGTGTCTGGGTTTACTACCACAGGTGCGAGTATATTCAATGATATAGAGGTCTTGCCTCAAGGTATTTTGTTTTGGAGAAGTCTCACACATTGGATAGGCGGTATGGGTATTATTGTATTGACAGTGGCGTTATTTCCTTTGCTTGGCATAGCCGGTATTGAGTTGTTTGTAGCAGAATCTCCAGGTCCGACAGCAGATAAAATTCACCCTAGGATCAAAGAGACGGCCAAAAGACTGTGGTTTATATATTTTGGATTGACGGTTTTATTGTTTTTTTTATTGTGGATGGAAGGTATGGTGCCTTTTGATGCCATTAATCATGCTTTTGCCACCATGGCTACAGGTGGTTTTTCGACAAAAAATGCGAGTATTTCCTTTTTTGATTCTGCTACGATCGAATATACTATTGCGCTATTTATGTTTATCGCTGGATGTAATTATGTTGTGATTTATTATATGCTCAAAGGTAGGTTCAGGAAGGTTTGGATCAATGAAGAATTTAGGTATTATTCTTTATTTATTCTGATTACCTCATTATTTTTGGGATTGTGGATTAATTATATGGTAGGCGGCGACTACGAGCAGAATTTTAGAAATGGCTTGTTTATGCTAATCAGTTTAGTCACTACCACGGGTTTCGTGACAGCTGATTACACCATGTGGAGTCCAGGTCTTACTATGTTTTTTTTCCTGACCCTTTTTCTAGGTGCGTGTGCAGGAAGTACTGCAGGTGGTATCAAATTTATAAGGCACATGGTCTTTGTAAAGAATACTTACCTAGAGTTCAAAAGAATCTTGCACCCGAGAGCGATGATCAGAATCAAGATCAATAAGGAGACCGTAGCGCCTAGGGTCCTTACGCATATCTTGGTTTTTTTATTGGTATATCTCATTCTTTTTGTGACTGGTTCACTTGCGGTGACAGTGATAGGAATGGAATTTATTGATGCCATAGGAGGTGTAGCGACAACACTTGGAAATGTAGGTCCTGCTATCGGGAATCTCGGCCCTGTCAATAATTTTTCGGAAGTGCCTATGGAAGCCAAATGGGTATTTACCTTTCTTATGTTGCTCGGAAGGTTGGAACTATTTACAATTCTTATTATTTTTACACCATTTTTCTGGAGGTCAAATTAGGAGATTGAATAGTAAAAAATTAAAGTTGCTAAAGCGCTTCTTTAAACGATATCTCATATGTCTTTTCCCAATACTTACCAGTGATAAAAAATGTATTGCTAGATTTTTGATGTGCAATACCATTCAAAACCTCGCCATTTGGGTTTTCATTTTTTAAGGAAGAAAGTTCGATTACGCCAGTCACTTTGCCTGTTTTTGCTTCGATTTGGGCTATTTGGTTGGTTGTGTAGATATTGGCATAGATGAAGCCATTTACATATTCGAGTTCGTTGAGGTAATTGACAGGTGTGTTGCCTGCAAAAACTTCCATCACTTTTTCGATGGCAAAAGTCTCTGGATGGAGGTATGAGAGCTTGTGAGATCCGTCACTCAAAATCAGCGAAACACCATCATTGCAGATACCCCATCCTTCTCCTGTGGTTGATCTGAAGCCTATTTTTTTGAGTGCTCTTAGGTCTTCGTCATAGATGATACATTGTCCTTCTTTCCAAGTGAGTTGATATACCTTTCCATTCATCACCGTGAGGCCTTCTGCAAAGTATGATGGATCTAGCTTTTTTTCTGTGATTACTTGCCTGTTTTTGATATTTGTTTTTCTGATCGACGATGCACCATATTGGCCGCTGCTTTCATAAAATATATTATTATGAATCTCAAAACCTTGGGTGTACGACTTGGCATCGTGTGTGATTGTTTTGATTTTGGAAAACAGAATTTGACTAGGTACGATATCTGATACGATGATAAATGGAAGATCGATCGTCCTTACTTTTCCATTTTTATAGATACTTACTTCAAGTTTGTGATACCCTAAAAGGTACGAAGAGGTATTAACGTTCAAGAAAAATTGATTGATAAGCTTGCCTAGGACTTCTTTGTCTTTTCTGACCACGATAGAATCATAATCACTGAGTTTATCTTCATTAAATGCTATATCCAGAGATTTTCCGTAAGGAAGATTGGTATTCAAAGTGGGAGATTTTATAATATCTTTGTATCGCAATATGACATCTTTGGATGGGAATACATTGATTACCACAAATGCAATAATAACGATGGCGAGAAGTGCTAATATTAATTTTGACCTAAGCTGCATGTGAGATTGTTTTTTGATTTAGTATTTTATTAATTATACCAATTTTTGAAATAGATTAGATTTTATACTTTCGTCCCACTCATGGCGCAGAATGCTTAGTATAGTACGGTCTCTACGACTACCATCGGCAGTATATCCATTGCCACGTAACTTGCCTTCTATGTTGCTACCTATGGATTTCATGGCGGCGATACTTCTTTGATTCCTACTGTCTGCATCTACCCCAAGTACACCAATCACTTCAAAAGCAAACTGTAACATCAGGAATTTACAATGTCGATTGAGACCTGTACCTTGAAATTTTTTGCCATACCAAGTGAAACCTAGTTGGATAGTGTCGGTAACGGGTTGAATATCATAAAATCTGGTGGAAGTGGCATATTGTCCTGATCGCTTATCAAAAACCAAAAAAGGATAATCTTTACCATCATTTCTTAAGGATATCGCATTGGCTAGGTAGTTTTTCAGACCTTGAATACCTGCTGCAGAGAACATGGAATATTTCCATATTTCTGGCTTATTAATAGCAAAAGGAAGCAGATATTTAATGTCAGCTTCTTCTAACGGTTTCAAAAGCACCGCATCATCTTCAAGAGTATATGTTTTATTACAATCGAAATTCATAATTTTAAAAACGAGCGTTACTTATTGAAAATTAAGGATGGTCAAAAGTAGGGTATTTATTGTTTTGATGCCTAGATTGGGACTAAAATATTTATCTAAGATGTAGATTTAACTTTATATTAACTGAGTCAATCTGACCAATTGAATCTTGAATTATAGGTTATGTATGAAAGATTTCCAATTAGCTTAGGATTAATGGATTTGACAAAAAATAGGATGTTTTGAAGACAAATTACTTCCTTTTTTACCGAATTCTGATTCATTCCCACCGAATTCTGATTTTGGTCTCCTGTTTCGAAAAAAGAAAACTACCTTTGGGATGGACATTGACCCTTTGATTATTGTTTAGAACGAGTTTGGTAAATGTATAAGATGCCAAACAAAATGACCAAGCTAACTTCAAAGAAATTTATATACTTTAGCATTTAAACTTGTGGTAAAAGATACCTGTAATTTTGCAGGTATCTTTTTTTATTTGTGGGCATTTATTCAATATTCATTCATAGTAAAAGAGATATGTGTGAAGTGATTTGATGTGTATTATGTTTTCTAAAATTTAATTTTGTTGCTACGATTGACTTTATAGTGAGAATATATAAAAGTGAGTTAGACGATTTCTAAAGTCATAGTTTAATGAAGATTCATAACGTTTTGTAAATTTTGATTGTCAAAAGCTTTTTTATTTTTTTTGCCTAATTATATCAATACTGAAATTCTTTTTTACCTTTGTTATTTATATTAAATTATTATGGGCTTATCTTTTCATTTTAAAGGCAAACTTACCAACGCATCTGAACTTCCAGCTTTTGTAGTAGAAGTAGAGGATATCTGTAAAGTTTTTGACTGGAGATTTAGTGTTTTGAGCACCGAGTATCCGAATGACCAGTTTGTTTCACCGCTCGATGATGAGAATTATGGTGTAATATTTTCGCCCCATGATTGTGAGGCAGTGACTATAATTTTTGATAGTGAGGGAAGGGTTTATAATCCGTGGATGAAAGACCTCATCACAAAACATGAAGATGGACAAGTAAAAGTCATCTCCGTACAGTTGAATCTTGAAGATGAGGAGTTAAATCCAATTTTTACAGAAGGTGGTGAAGGTTTTGATCCGCTGGATATGGTTTATACTGTTTCTGTAAAAACTGAATTTAAGACTGCAGAGCAACATGTTAAGATTATAGAACTGATGCGTTATCTAAGTGAAAAATATTTTACTGACTTTGAACTGATTGATGAAAGTGGATATTGGACTTCAAGAAACCCCGAGGTCTTAGAAACAAAATTCAGTAAAGTAAGTGAGTTTATAGAGAAATTTGAAGATTTGATATCAAATGAATCTATCAATAGTCCCGAAGATTTTTTGGCTTTCATAAAGAAATTAAGCCAAAAAATGAAGAACAAGGAAGAGTAAGCGTTATCTGATTTGTTTTTAAACTATCTGTTAGTTTATTATAGTTTTGTTTTTGAAAGCAAACCATTTTTCAATAAAAATATATAGGGGTTAATTAAATGCCATAATTGATTTTTGACTTTAAGATTATTGAATATTGGAGTATATGATCTTATTTCAATATTTGGTAATTATTATATTTACTTTTTATTTGACAAAAATTATTAGAAATAGCCAATACTCACTATAAATGCTAGCCAAGTTCTTTTGCTAACCCTAAAAGTAATTTTAACCCAATTTTTTTCTAATTTCGCACTTTATTTCATTAATACATCTCATGCAGTATCTTTCATTAGAAAACGTAAGCCGCTCTTATGGCGATAAAGTCTTGTTCAAAAACGTCAATTTGTCTATCAGTAAAGGCGACAAAATTGCACTCGTTGCCAAAAACGGTAGTGGCAAGACTACACTCCTCAAGGTAATAGGTGGCGATGAAGGTTCTGACGGTGAAAATGCAAAAATCATTATTTCTAAGGAGATAAAGACGTCATTTCTCAAGCAAGATCCTATTTTTGATCCTAATGCTACTGTGTTGGAGACAATCTTTGACTCTGATAATGAATCCATTATAGCCGTACGGGATTACGAAAAGGCACTGCTAATGAATGATGATGCACTTCTACAGAAATGTGTCACGCGTCTCGAAGACCTAAAAGCTTGGGATCTAGAATCAAAAATTCATGAGATTCTCCATAAATTACTACTTACCGATATGGACCAAAGAACTGGTGAAATGTCCGGTGGTCAGAAAAAACGTCTTGCGCTTGCCAAAATATTAATAGAAGAACCTGATTTTCTAATCCTCGACGAACCTACCAACCACTTGGATATGGAAATGATCGAATGGCTAGAAAACTTCCTTCAGCAACCGAACTTGACTCTCTTTATGGTGACGCATGATAGATATTTTCTGGAACGCGTGTGTAATGAAATCATTGAACTTGATAACGGTAACATCCATTTATATAGAGGCAATTATTCGCAATATCTGGAAAAACGGGAAGCTCGACTCCTTAATGATGCAGTCAATCTTGAAAAAACTAAAAAACTTTTCAATAAAGAATTAGAATGGATGCGTCGTCAGCCGCAAGCTAGAAGCACCAAAGCTAAATCAAGGATAGATGACTTCTATGACATCAAAGAAAAAGCGCAGGTACGACTCCAAAATGACGATATGAAGATCAATATTCAAGCATCAAGACTTGGATCAAAAATACTCGAAGCACATTCGATCGTCAAGAATTTTGGTGACAAAAAAATATTGGATGGCTTTACATACAAGTTTAAAAAAGGGGAAAGAATCGGTATCGTAGGTCAAAATGGTACAGGGAAATCTACTTTCTTAAAACTTCTCACCCAAGATATCAAACCCGATGGCGGCAAAATAGTCGTCGGTGATACCATTGTATTTGGTTATTATACACAAGATGGATTGGTACTCAATGAAGACAAAACCGTAATCGATGTCATCAGAGATATTGCAGAGTATATACCACTAGATAAGGGACAGAAAATATCTGCTGAGTCTATGCTCGAACGATTTTTATTTCCCCGTTCACAACAGAGAGTCTATGTATCTCAGCTTAGTGGCGGCGAAAAAAGAAGGCTATATCTATTGACCATCTTGATGAAAAATCCTAACTTCTTGATTCTCGATGAGCCTACCAATGACCTTGACATCATGACGCTCAATGTCTTGGAGGAATATTTATCTGATTTTCCAGGTTGTCTGATCATTGTGACCCACGATAGGTATTTTATGGATAAACTTGTAGACCATTTGTTTATTCTCGAAGGAAATGCGGTGCTCCGTGATTATAATGGTACGTATTCTGATTATCGTGACCTAAAAAAGGCAGAAGACAAAGAGAAATCTAAGGGTGAAAAAGCCACTGTAGAAGTAGTAGAAATCGTGGAAGAAGAAAAAAGTAAGGCCACATTTGAGCAGCGCAAAGATTTCGCTAGATTGGAAAAAGAAATCAAAAAACTCGAAGAGAAAAAGACAGAAATCACCGCAAAATTTGAGGACGCTACCTTAAGTCCAGAAAAAATCATAGATCTCTCCAAAGAATTAGATACCATAATGTCACAACTATCAGAAAAAGAAGAAAAGTGGATGGAATTAGCAGATTTGATGTGATAATGGAGTTTTTCATTGGAATATATTGGTACAAAGTGTAGTTTGAATATCAGTTTTATGTTTTGAGTATTTTGTAGATTCGACTATTTTTGATTTGAAATATGTCTTGTAGGCTACTTTTATAATTTATTTTTATAAATTATCACAAATTTTTCTGTATTTTTGAGATATTAAAACTATTTTTGAACCATAAAGAAAACACCAAAATTTTGAATAAGATAATTTTATTTATTCTTCTATCATGTACCTGTCTGAATCTAAAGACTTCAGCGCAAGCAGTCACATATACGATCTCCGAAAATCTTGCTATATGCGAACAATCCTTAGTCACTTTTGATGTTACAAATACTGGCTCAACCGTCCTCAATGGTCCAGAAATTTTAATAGATTTACCATGTGGGTTTATATATAGTCCATCATCTGTGACCAATGCTATACAAAAAAATATAAGCGACCCGAACAAACCCGTTTTTACCCTCAATAATATAGGTGGTGGCCAAAAATATACTTTTACGATAATAGCAAGTATTGGCTGTGACGCAGTAGCATGTGTGAATAGTCTTCAGGTTTTTAATATTAAAGCTACTTTTACAGCCAATAATATTACTACCGAATCTACCTCACTTCCATTTAATGTACAAGCTGCAAATCTTGTCATTACTAGAATAGAAAACCCATACACTGAGGCAGAATTCAATGATATAGCTACTCGAAAAATAACGATTAAAAACGCCAGATTGGGAAAATTGGCTCAATTTAAATACAAAAACAATCATGATGGAAATGTCGATATAAATATAGAAGGAGGTACGTTTATAACAAAAACCACCAAGGTTATAGAGCATGTTTTTGATGCAATTGATTTCAGAAAGATAGGTAATAAGGATGATTTCTTAGACTTTAATGAAGAAATAGTGGTAGTCGAAAGAATTAAAATAACAAACTGCTCTTTTGAAAATCAATTCAATAATGCTACTTTTAATATTTCTTGGGGATGCAATGGCGTTATATGTCAAAGTGTGCAGGCTAATGCTACCATCAAGATTCTACCTAGTAAAGATAGGGGGCCAAAACTGAATATCAGGACTACCTACACTGACCCTGAATGTTATTTTCCAGGTATGCCTTTGCAAAGAATAGATATCTTAGAGAGTTTTCACAAAAATGCTTTACTCGCTTTTGAATTGGAAATAAAACAAACACAAGGCAATAGAGGTATCAAAGTCGGGTCACTCACAGCTCCTTTTACAAATGATATTCAGTACAAAGGCCTATTTACAAATGAATGTGGTGAGTCATTAGCCCGAGTTGCAATCATAAAAGTACCAAGACTTGAACCTATTACTACTCAAAAAATATCTACAATCACCTGGCAAACAGCATTTTGCGAGAAAGTAGTATGCGATCCTAAACGAAATGCGTGGACGTATAATTTTAATTACGTAAAAGAATGTTCTGAATTTAATGATAGAGAGTTTGTGGGTAAAGGTGTTTCTGCTGATTCTACTCGATCAGCATTAGAGACGTTTTTTCTTTTGGATAGTCTTACTACTCCCGCAGCAGATATGGATACAGTAATGGCTAAGTATACGGTTTTTAATGAAAGGCTGAAACAAAATCAAGGTATTATCTCTATACTTTTTGAATTTCCAGCTATACTTAGGTTATTAAATACTGATTTTAGTCTAGGAGGTAAATTGCCCTTTGCTATTGACACGTTGAATGCAAATGGCCGTGTACAGATAAAACTTTCATACAATCTACCACTTTCTGCAAAAGACCTCGAAATGTTTATTCCTTTTATTGTAGATTGCGATGAGGAGATATTGGTCGATCCATGTGTTGAAAAACCTTACAGTAGTTGCACGTTTTTTTGCGATTTTGACGTAAATTCAAATTTTATTTCTTCTATAACTACCCTTGCTTTTGGGGGGGCTTGTCCAGCAGAAGGAATTCTAAAAAGTTGTGTAGGCTCGAGTTTTGCAACTTATTGTAAAAATAATAATATTTGTTTCGATACAATTCCTGGATTTTATGATTATAGGTTTAATTTTTTTAGGACAAATTATGGCATCCCAGATATAGATAATAACGGGTTTCCTGATGCGAATAATGTCATCAATCCTAGTACTTTATTGTTGAGAGAATTTATGCCAGGAGATACTATGAAGATGGTGTTTGATGGGATCATAAAAGTAGATATACCAGGATCTGCATTTACTAATTTGAATATTTTACTACAACAATTAGAGTTCCTTTCGTCAAGTCCATCCAATACCGCTTTTATGGAAAATTTACTATTTGGTGAAGGAAAGGCTTTTAAACAATTCAGTTCTACCTTAAGAATTTATGATAAGTCTGAAAATCGATATTACACCTTAGTTAATATAATGGCATCAATATCAGATACTTATACCAACTATGATTTGTCTACTTCTTCCTTACGAATATTAGACGCAACCTTTCCGGAAGATTTTAAGTATCAGGAAGGTGACTCTATTTATTTGGAAATTAATAATAGGTTGGATCTCAATGTATTCAAAGCAAATAAGAATGATCTTGCATTCCGACAATATGTGACTTATTGGTACGAAACCAATACTGTACTTGACAATAGACCTTGGAATGACGAAAGTGTTTTTTCCATATGTAATTGTTTTGATGGTTTGGTTCAGATTGCGGGTTTTAATCTTACAGCACCAGTTTTAAGCTCGCTTATTTTCAACGAACCTGAAATATGTGACGGTGCTGTTTATAATAATTTAGTTTTTGTAATGAATATTGGTCACGACCTCAAGTCTACTAACGAGATCAGAGAAGTGGCAAGACCGACAGGTTTGAGAATTACTAAAATGCCTGATTTTGATTTCGAAACCCTGACTGTCGAATTCAGATCAAAATTCTATACATTCGAACCAACTTTGATTAGCCCCAATGAATACTTTTATGATCTCACAGGTAACTTCCCGTATGCAGGCACTTTTTCTGGAAATCAATATAGATTTTCAATTGAGCGAATACTTAAGGAGTGTTTATCCAAAGTGATACCTTCTCCATTTATTTATACTGTATTTTTTGAGAAAAATGAGGTTGGTGAGCTTTATTACCCTGATTCTATCGTCGGTACTATTCAGAATTTTTATACTCTTCCAAGTTTGGCACTTGAGATCAACCAAAAAAACATAACTGCATTCACCAATAAAGCTGGATTTGCAATGAATATTCGTGAAAAAACCAACTTTAGGTATGATATAAGAGATCTATTTATGAGAATTACGCATACTTCGGGACTAAAAAATGCTAAAGTGTACAATCCACTTACCGGAGCAGATTTTGATAACACTAATGGCATATTTAATCTTGGAACACTCACAAAAGATCAAATAAAAAATATAGAGTTTATTGCAGATGCTGAAAGTTGTGGGGTAGAAAAAATTCTAATTGAATACGGTTATGATTGTGGCATTTACACGGATATTGCTACTAGTCCATGTGTTATAGCTCGAGACAGTGTGTTTTTTACTTTTCC
>JBBRJL010000027.1:0-11858 GCA_038219375.1 Chitinophagales bacterium
CGCAAGTAGAATGCCTATAATCCAAAATCTCGTCACTATCTTTGACTCATGCATGCCTAATTTCTGAAAATGGTGATGCAAGGGTGACATCTTAAGTATTCTACGACCTTCGCCATATTTCTTTTTTGTATATTTAAAGTAGGATACCTGAAGTACCACGGATAAATTTTCAGCTACAAAAATCCCACATAAAATGGGTATCAATAATTCCTTGCGCAATAAGATGGCCAATACAGCTATGATTCCTCCTATCGTGAGGCTTCCTGTGTCGCCCATAAATACCTTGGCTGGATAAGAATTGTGCCATAAAAATCCTATACAAGCTCCTATAAAACATGCCGAAAAAACGACGAGTTCAGCAGAATTTGGCAAATAAAATACATTTAAATAATCAGCGATAATTGTATTACCAGATATGTATGCAAATATTCCTAGCGTCGTCCCGATGATCGCTGATGTCCCTGCCGCCAAACCGTCGATACCATCCGTAAGATTGGCAGCATTTGATACAGCAGTGACAATAAAAATCACAATAAAAACAAAAGCTATCGACCACCATAAAGAACCATTGTCCCCTAAAAATGATACTAGCATCTTATAATCAAAATTATTATTTTTGAAAAATGGAACATTGGTTAGCGTCGTCTTTACATACGCCATATCTGCCATTCTTGAGATATCATTTACCCTAGGTAAGACAGTCTGATATTCTTTTACAATCTCATATCCATTTGCTTTAGCATCTTCGAGTGGCATTCTAATGACCACATCATCAGAAACAAGCATCGTAACGCCAACGATTAAACCTAATACTACTTGTCCAAAAATCTTGAACTTACCACTTAGACCATCCTTATTTTTCAGAAAAACTTTGATATAATCATCCGTTCCACCGATTAATCCCATCCAAATAGTGGTAAAAATCATCAATAAAATATAGATATTGTCCAATTTGGCCAATAATAGACATGGAATCAAAATTGCCATGATTATGATGAGCCCACCCATCGTAGGTGTACCTTCTTTGGCTTTCTGACCATCAAGACCCAACTCTCTTACTGTCTCTCCTACCTGCAACCGTTTCAAAGAACTTATGATCTTACCACCGAAAACCAATGAGATAATAAGTGATAGAATAATAGCAAATGCTGCCCTGAATGTGATAAACTGAAACAAGCCTGCACCTGGCAGATTGTAATATTTATCTATATATTCAAAAAAGTGGTACAACATTTGTATTATATAATTTGACTGTTTGTTTTTGTTTGAAAAATCAACCCTTTCAAGCTTAAAAATTAACAGTGCAGTGAGCAATCTGAAACTTTTTTCAAAAAGATCCCACTGCAACTGTTAAACCAACCTGAGAATGATAATAGAACCTAAATCTTTGATATCTAAAGGTTAAGGATAAGATCGAGACCAAGGATAAAACTGAGATTAACGTAAAAGCATAGATTGCACTTACCATATCTTCAATAATAAACTTGACTCAATAAATTTCAGAATTAAAACTTCAACCTAAACTCTGAAACTAATCCAATCCAAAAAACTCCTTTAATATCTTTTTATCGTCAAAAGGAAACTTTTCCCCTTTTATTTCTTGGTAATTCTCGTGACCTTTGCCAGCCACAAGGATAATATCGCCGTTTGTTGACATCATGACTGCTGTTTTTATAGCGGTCATCCTGTCTGTGATGCGAATCATTTTTTTGATATCCTGAACATCCAGTCCCGCTACCATGTCATCAAGAATGGCTTCAGGGTTTTCAGATCTCGGATTGTCACTTGTCAATATTACTTTGTCTGACCATTTGCAGGCAACTTTTGCCATGACAGGTCTTTTTGTTCTATCTCTATCTCCACCACAACCTATTACGGTGATAACATTGATAGATGTTTTTTTTACTTTTTGAATGGTTTCTAAAACATTTTCAAGAGCATCTGGCGTGTGAGCGTAATCGACAATACCACATTTTCCTGTTTTTGTATCTACAATTTGTTCGAACCTTCCATCAGCACCTGTTAACCCACTCAAGATGGCTAGTACTTGGTCAGGATCTTGTCCCAACTCGACAGCTGCACCGTATACAAGAGTAAGGTTGTAAGCATTAAATTCTCCTATGAGTCTAAAAAATGCTTCCTTATCATTTATTTTAAGGTGTAAGCCTTGCACCGTGCTTTCTAATATCTTGGTTTTATAATCCGTCATCGATCTCAAACCATAACTCACCTTTTTTGCTTTCGTATTCTGAATCATCACTGGTCCATTCACATCGTCTTTATTGACTAAAGCAAAAACATCATTTGACAATTCATCAAAAAACTTTTTCTTTGCGTTAATATAATTCAACATCGTCACATGATAGTCAAGGTGGTCGTGCGAAATATTGGTAAATAACGCTCCTTCAAACTTCAATCCTGCAATTCTCCTTTGATCCACTGCATGCGAACTGACTTCCATAAAAACATAGTCGCAAGATTCATCTCGCATTCTCGCAAGCAATCGATGAAGATTGACCACATCAGGTGTCGTGTGGGTAGATGGTATTATACTTTCCCCTATCCTATTCTCCACCGTTGAGATCAATCCACACTTGTATCCCAATGTTGTAAATAATTGAAATAAAAGAGTACTCACCGTTGTCTTACCATTTGTACCTGTGACGCCTACTAACCTCAAACTTTCTGACGCATGATCAAAAAAATTATGAGCCAGTTCGCCCAGATAACTCCTTACATCGTCCACTACGATATAGGTTACATGAGGAAGTTTTTCTAGACACTCCTCACAGATGATAACGCATGCACCATTTAAGATAGCAGCAGTTATATAACTATGTCCGTCTGCAAGGGTACCACGAAGAGCGGCATAAATGAATCCGTCAGCTACTTTTCGGGAATCGATTTCTATCCCTTTGATTTCGACATCTTCTGCCCCGCTCAGCTGTACGCTAAATCTAACCGGCAATATTTCAAACAACTTCTTTGCTTTCAAAGCTCAACCTATTTTTTAATTTAAATAGATAACTATATTCTGTCCATGTGTACCAGCGCCAGGTGGGATAGATTGGCTAGAAACTTTGCCTACCCCATCGAGTTTGACTTTAAGTCCCATATTCTCCAAGAGAAAAACAGCATCTCTAGCTCCCATACCACGTACATCGGGCACAATGGATTTTTTTATTTTTTGATCAACTATCATCATAGCTGATTCGGATGGATCTACTTTTGCCCAATCTGATTCTGACTCATTTTTATATTTCAAATCCAGAAAATCATAAATATCACTGAAATCTTTTGTATAGCCATGTCCAGTTCCAGGCAAATTGGATGCTACTGCCAAAGAATCATTAAGGGTTCGTACTTGATTGGTTTTAAGCGCATAAACTTTTTCTGCTACATTTTTAAAAACCGGTCCGGCTACTGCGCCACCATAGTAAACTCCCTTTGGATCATAAATGACAACTATCATGGAGTACATCGGGTGTTCAGCAGGAAAGTACCCGCAAAAACTACCATTGTACTTTGCATACTCGCCTTTATTGGCGTAATTTGTTTTGGCAGTACCTGTTTTACCAGCAAGTGTAACGTATTGAGATTTTAGATTTGTACCAGTACCTCTTAAGATAACACCTTCCATCATTTTGCGAGCCTTCATAATATTTTCTGGCTTTGCTATCTGTTGTTTAAGTACTACGGGGTCAAATTTCTTCTTCAACTCATCCCCTTTTCTGATCTCACTTACTAAATATGGCTTCATGAGTTTACCTTCATTTGCCACAGCATTATAAAAATTAAGCATTTGTAAAGGTGTCATCATTAATTCATATCCATGTGCCATCCAAGGGATCGTCGTTCCATACCACTTATCTTTGTTTTTGACGGGATCTTTGATTTCTGGGATTGCTTCACCAGAGATATCAATGCCTGTTGGTTCGTTCAGCCCGAATTGTTTTAATCGTTTGACCCAAAGTTTACGACCTTCTCTAGAATTGTACACATCATTTGCTAAAGTAGCTACACCGACATTGGATGACAATTCAAAAGATTCTGCCATCGTCGCATATTGTCTCCCATGTTTCTCAGAGTCATACATGATATGGTCTGAAAACTTTTTTGCACCATAATTTAAATTTACAAGCGTATCCGGATTAGTAACACCATCTTCCATGAGGGCAAGCATAGTTGCTAGTTTCATGGTAGAACCAGGCTCACTCAATCTTCCCGCGCCTTGATTGTACATTTCGAAATAGGTACTATCTTCAGCCCTAGTCAAATTTGAAATCGCTTTGATCGCTCCCGTACCTACTTCCATCAGAATCGCAACACCACCTTCAGCTTTATGCTTCTGAACAGCTGCTAGAAGTTCGTGGTGGACAGCATCCTGCATATCAATATTTATAGTAGTATGAATATCATCTCCTCGTTTGATTTCGTTTTCAGAAGGGTCATACACTGGTACCCAAATATCATCACCTGGCGAGAGACGTTTCATCAATCTTTGATCGGTATCTCCTTTCAAAAATTTATCAAAATATCCTTCCAACCCAATTCTGTCTGCATTGACACGATCCACACCTATGGTTCTGCTTGCGAGTTCTTTGTAAGGTTTCACACGTTTACCATATCGGGAAACGACCATGCCACCTCTTATTTTACCCAATCTAAATATAGGTGCTTTGTTCATTTTATTGAAAGCTTCTATATCAAGACCTTTGGCTATAAAAAAGTATTTGTTACCTTTTTTTCTTGCAGCAGAAAGCTCCTTTTTCCATTCTGCCTTTGATTTTTGTCTGATAAAATCAGGATCAAAATTACTTAGAACAATAGCAAGTGAGTCTATACCCTTTTCGAAATCATCTTTTCTGATGATACTCATATCCATCCTAACCTCAAAGAACTGAATCGACGTAGATAACAAATTGCTTTCTTCCGCATATATATTACCTCTATCTGCATCAACGGAGCGCCATTTGACGTTAACTTCTCCTTTCTGACGCCATTTGTCTCTCTCGACAACGCTTATTTTAAATATCCTGAACAAGATTACTATTGCGACTAGCACAAAGCAAAACATTACCAAATATGCCCGCCATAGTAACTCCTTCTTCTTGTCCATGTGCTATACAATCATTTACTATTTTTGTCTGCTACAATTTTAAAAGGTGGTTCTGTCAATGGCAAAAGCCCCGACCCTTCCACTTTCTTTTCAATTTGCGATTGTATGCTACCATGCATCACTTCCTGCTTGAGGTTCATGGCCCTCCACTTGGTATCTTTTACCTCTTGCTTGAGTGATTCGATCCTACGCACTGATTTTTCAGTAGCGTGGGCATTTGAAATGTAAATCACTCCTAGCAAAACCAGGTAGCATACAAACGGCAAATTGACAAAAATCCATTCGACCCATTTCAGTCTAAAAAGTGTAGCTTTCTTATCCTGGAAACTAGCCATACAAATGAATTAATATTTATCTTAAAATTAAACTTCTACATTTACATTCAAAACCCTAAACGCAATATCCCAAAATCCAAATTTATAATTCTAAATTTTCTCTGCGACTCTCAATTTTGCGCTTCTTGACCTTGCATTGACTTTCTGCTCCTTAGCATCAGCCATAATGACTTTTTTATTGACCAATGAGAACGGTTTGTGCATATTGCCGTACTCATCTTTTTCAACTTCACCTTCGAAATTGCCACTTTTGAAAAAATTCTTAACCACTCTATCTTCTATACTATGGAAAGTAATCACAGCAAATCTACCACCAGGTTTCAATACCGCCATACCATCTACTAGCATATCTTTTAGCGCGCCTATCTCGTCATTTACTTCCATCCTGAGCGCTTGATATACCTGTGAGAAGTATTTCAATCTCAGCCCCATAACGTTCTGATCGAGTACACGATTAAAATCGAATGTGGTTTTGATATCTGCAAATTTCCTTGCAGCAATGATGGCTTTGGCAAGACTTTTTGAATTTCTAACTTCACCATAACTACTAAGAATTTCCACTAAGGCTTCTTCCGTGTATGTACGAATCAGATCAGCTGCAGACATATCGCTCTTGATATTCATACGCATATCCAATGGTGCATCAAAACGGTAAGAAAAACCCCTTTCTGGAAAATCCAACTGATGGGATGAAACACCCAAGTCAGCTAGAATACCATCAACTTCGCTGATTCCTTCCAATCTTAAGAACCGTTTAAGGTATCTGAAATTGGCTTCTATCAATGTGAATCTTTGATCTTCAATGGAATTTTCCACGGCATCTTCATCCTGGTCAAAAGCATACAAATGCCCTTTGGCACTAAGCTCATTTAAAATCGATCGGGAATGTCCTCCGGCGCCAAATGTCACATCGACATACTTTCCTGCTGGCCGGATACTAAGAGATTTGATACTTTCGTCTAAAAGAACAGAAACGTGATACTCGCTCATAAATATCGGATTAAATATCAGTGGAAGGTTTGATCCCTCCGAATATCTGCTCCGCAATAAGTCCGAATTCGCTTGGCTCTTCGCCCAGCATGTCATCGTATTTATCTTTTGCCCAAATTTCGATTTGATTCTGATAAGCGAATAGGACGACATCTTTATCGATCCCTGCGTATTCCATCAGACTAGCAGGCAGGTTCACCCTTTCTGCTGCATCAACTTCGAGTTCTGTGGCACCACGATAAAAATATCTGATGGCCTGCCTCTGTTGCGTACTGTAAATGTTGAGTTGATTAATCTCGTTCGTCTTTACTTCCCAAACGTCATTGGGATACAACATCAAGTGCTTTTCGAATCCACGGTTGATTGTAAACTTGAGATTTTCGATACCTCCTATCTGCTTTACAATTGCTGCGGGCAATTTAAGCCTTCCTTTGGCATCAAGTTTACACTCATATTCTCCTGTGAATTTATACTGTTTCACACTATTCTGTTGGTTGTTGATGCAAAGGTATCACAGATTCCCACTTTTTCCCACTTTTTCCCAAAAAAATAACGAAATATATATATTATTTTTTTAATCTGTTACTCTATGTAATCAAATCAATTACACATTGCAAATGATTTGATTATAAAAGCATCTAAAAGGGGTATAAAGGTATGTTTTGAAGGCGAATGCCTTTTCTCAGGTTGGTATTAAATATTATACAAAATTATATATAAATAATATAACAAACAAATAAATGTATGTAAAATTGTAATATAGGTAGTAATACATTAAATTATTTCATATGTATTAATATAAAGCAAAAATCCTTTATATAGAAATATTAATAAATAATGCAATATGATTAGTAAGTTTTATATTGATATTCAATTGATCTGTGTTGTAGCTATATAGAAATCTGCTATAACTTTAACTGTGATATAGAGATTTTGGCATGTAGTGTTCCATATGGAAATATAAATTTATCATATTTGAGTCCAGTCTGAAAATGCTATCTTTTTAATAATCAACTATTTTTACCCCTTAACCGTCCCCCTACGACCCCAGACCCCCTGCCGACCCCCTGCTCCTGAAGGGGTGAATGCCTGAAGGGATGACTGCCTAAAGGGCGACTGCCTGAAAAGGTGAACACCTAAAGGGGAACACCCCTACCCTTAAAGGGAAATATATTGATTATCAAATTAGTATATATATGAACGATTTAAATGTAATCTTGTGATTACTTTTCGGACCAGACTTATATTTAGACCACTTTACGCAGATTCTTTCGATTTAGAAACCTAGGAAATGGGATTAGTAACCTATTTTGTTTGGGTTTTTAAACTTCCTTAGTATCGTTATCGTAGTTCTTTTTGTTCTTATACCAAACATAAGCCATAGAACCCACCAACAAATATGGTAGAGCAAACATATACAAGATACCATTATTCAATCCCCGGCCAGCGCTTCCACCATCTCTTAAGTTGGATTCAGCTGATATCTTGCACATAGGGCATTGGGCAGCTACTTCCGGTTGTACAATAACTATGAAAGCTAGAATAAGTACCAATATTAATAATACATTTTTCATATATAACATGGTTTTAGCATTAAGTAACAAATCGGTCCCGTCACCGCAACGTATAACCAAATGGGGAATACCCACTTTGCCATACTTCGGTGTTTCTCTACCTGAAAAGTAAATCCTCGGGAGAATGTAAGTAATATAAAAGGCAACGACAGGGCAGCAAGAATAATATGGCTTATTAATAAAAAGAAATAAACACTTCTTATTGTCCCTTCTTTACAATAGGTAGTTTCTTCTGTCGTAAAATGGTACAGCACATAACACAATAAAAACAAACCTGAAAACAACAAAGCACCATAAATAGCCTTTCGATGATTTTCGACCTCTTTTCTTTTAATAAAATAAATGGCTGTTAATAAACATATAGTCACAAGTGAGTTTAATATTGCATGTATTGGCGGCAAAAAAGAAAAATCAACACCAAGATCTATCTTTACCTGTCTCATCACAACAACCAATGACAATACAGCCACTGATATTATCACACTTATAATGTTTAGCTTTCTTGCTAATTGATCGTTTGGCGCTGGATATCTCATTGCTTCATATTTATATCGGCTTCTTTTTGTCTTGGAATGACTATAGCCAAATGCTCAATCATTTTTTTAATACCCTCTACATCGTCAATATACACATTCCTAATACGGGAAGACGTGTCTATTAGAATATAGTCACTACCAGAATACTTCTGCTGCTTTTCTAAAAAATAATCTTTAGGAATCTTTGTAAAGACACTTGCCATGTCATACGACAAAATTTGAAAACCAATTGTGTTTTTAAACTGATCATTAAGTTGATCTAGATGGTCGTTTATCTGTTGACCACTTCCTAGTACTAAAACAGTAGTTTTACCCTTGAGCAAGCGTAAAGTATCTACGTCAACCGAAATACTATCTTTCACTTTTAATTCTGCTATCGCTGCTTTCCTGTAATTCAACCCCTGCTTCAGATAGTACCACGAACCAAAAGGCACGACTACCACAAACAATCCTAACACTATCCAAGACAAAAGCTTACTCATACTATATTATATATCTACTAAACAAGTCCAAGATGTAAAAGTTAAAATGACAATGTCAGTACATTGTCATAAATACTATTTTACGCTTTCTACCTGAGAAACAGGATTTTTAACATTTGATCTGCTTGTCCCCCAATACTTTCCTTCAGCCATAAAAGCAATAATAGCCCAAACCAATAGTAATGTTGGTAGTAACACTGTTTTTACAAGTCCTGGAACCTCATATTTCATGTGCATAAATTCATATACAATAAGATAAGCTTTTACGATACTTAATACCATCATGGCACCACCTGTAATCCAACCTGATATATGAAATCCTTCTATTAAATAACCTTTACCGAGTAGGGCAAATAATACTTCGAATACTGTAATAAAAGCCAAAATCCCAATGGTCTTATTAGCTATTGTCTTTGATTGATCGTATGATAAAGAACTCATTATATTAAAGTTTAGAAGTCAGAATTTTGATGTTAAATTAATTGATACTATAAAAGCTTAAGTCTTACGTTACAATAAGTAGAAAAATAAGAATACGAAAACCCAAACTAAATCTACAAAGTGCCAATAAAGACCAATCTTTTCTACCATTTCATATCCATTACGTCTTTTAGCATATAGGCCTGTAGCAGAATTTAAACAAATAATTAGTAAAAATGCTACACCAGATAATACGTGAAACCCGTGGAAACCTGTGATGAAGAAAAATAATGCTCCAAACGCCTTAGGGCCAAATGTTTGTTTTCCTTCTTTACCCTTATTTGGCCCTTCACTTGTAATAGTATACTTTAGTGGAGCCCACTCGCCGTCATGTTTGTGCATCAAATATGAGTCACCAGCTTCAAAGGTATCTCCTTCCTTGATATCATGCCCATCTCCTTCTAAATACGTGCCAGAAACTGTATGTGAGCCAAAGGGATTGGTAGTCACTGTCATATGCTCTTTGCCCATTAAGGTATTCCACTCCCAAGCTTGACAGCCTAAGAAAGCAGCCCCACCCAAAATGGTCCACATCATCCATACGACAACACCTCGTTTGTTTTCTCTATGACCCTCTTGTACTGCTCTCACCATTGTATATGAACTTGCAAGTAATATAAAAGTCATCACTGTTACGAACAAAAGTGGTAAATGATGGAAACCTCCAGGAAATGTACTAAATACAAAATCAGGTACAGGCCAAGAAGGCATACTAAACCTTAGTGCTCCGTAAGCTATCAAAAATCCAGAAAAAGTAAATGCATCTGATAAGAGGAAATACCACATCATCAATTTACCATATGATGCCTTAAACGGTTCGCTACCGCCTTTCCATGATCCACCTGCGTGGGTATCTGTATGATGATCGTGAGCTAAAGTATCTGAAGCCATAATAAAACTTAATTTTATTTGCTAATGATTAAAAATATAAATAAATAAATCCATAGAAAATCAACAAAGTGCCAGTAATTAATCACTAAATCAAATCTATTAATTCTCTTTTCTGTTACATTAAATTTCAAAGTAAACGCATGTAAGCATGCAACAATTAGAGCAGCAATACCTCCCAAAACATGTAGGGCATGTACACCTGATATCAAAAAGAAAAACGATCCTGAAACATTGCCTTTAAGATCGACTCCCCTAGCATACAACTCAGTCCATCCGAAATACTGCAACATAACGAATGCTATACCAAGCAATAAAGAAGCCACCAACAAAGACTTGTACTTTGATTGATTTCCCGTTTTAAAACTTGAGAATGAAATATGCAGTGTAATACTAGATAAAACTATCAAAAAAGTACTAACATAAAAGTATAATGGCATCGAAAATTCTAGCCAATTACCCGCCGCTTGCTTTACAATATAGGCACTCGTAAACGCGCCAAACATCATTGTGATACTCGCCATTGCCGCCCAAAGGGCAAACTTATGCGGGTGTATCTTATTCCTTTTATTTATGAGTATATTCTCCATTATTTTAAATTAACCAGTAAGAAATTAAAACCAACGGTAGATAAAAAAATGAGAAGAACATCAACTTCAAAGCTGAAGACCTATCAAATTTTTTATGAAAATTATAAGATAGCGCTACGTACAGTACACTTAATACCGTAACAATAAGCGTACTATATATAGATGCATTTGACATGTAATAAATGAATAATACCACAGGTAATACCATGATAGCATAAACTACAGCAGACATACCCAGATTTCTATCAATCTCACCGTTCTGTTCAGGGAGTAACTTGTATCCAGCCTTCCTATAATCTTCTTGTCCTACAAAACCTATAGACCAAAAATGTGGAAACTGCCACAAAAACTGAATCACAAACAGACTTATCGCTAAAATAGTAATACTACCATCAAATGCAGTTGCTCCTATCATCACAGGCAATGCTCCAGGTATCGCACCAACTGCAACTGCCAATGTAGAATACCTTTTTAGTGGTGTGTACACAAAAGCATAAGTAATCAAAGATATCATACCCAATAAAGCAGTGATTGGATTGAAAGTAGCTAAGAGTGTGATTCCAATCAAACAGCATATACCAGCAAACATAACACCTTCAGAAGATTTCATCCTTCCTGTTGCTATAGGCCTATTGGAAGTACGTGTCATTAAGATATCAAAATCTTTTTCCAAAACCTGATTAAGTGCGTTGGCAGCAGCTGTAACTAGGAAACCCCCAACTGCCAGCGTGATCATTTGTATATAGTTACCTGCACCACCTGAAGCGATCAAGTACCCTAGTACAGATGAAAAAACTACTACTAAGGACAACCTAAGTTTTGTCAACATCACATAATCAGCCAATTTCGAGAAAACTATTCCCG
>JBBRJL010000028.1:0-11840 GCA_038219375.1 Chitinophagales bacterium
TCCATTGCATCTATTTGTTCGGTGACTTTCATGGCTCCTAACTCTGCACCAATACCAGAACCTATTTTTCCTGCACAAATTAAAGCAGTAATTACAGGTCCCATCTCCCTGATTATTGATACGGTGACCATACCTGGCAACATGCTGACAGCTCCAAAATCGACCAATACAGGTCTAGATTGTATCGTTAGCACCAAACCCATGATCATACCTGTGATAGAAACCAACGGAAGTGTTTTATATCCAATATGATAACATTGATGAAAAAATTCTTTGTATTCAAATCCTTTCGTAAACGTTTGTCTAACTATATCTATCATAAATATAATTACATTAGCAAAGTCAATCAAGCCATTGTTGACGGTCTCATTCAGTTGAATAAAATACTCTGCTAGTTTTGTACTTTTGGTTGAGATATATTTTTGTGAGTTAATGCTCTGATGATTTTAAATGTTGGTGAATAAGACAAAAGCCAATGAAGTAAATTTGGAATAGCATAACTTATGCCTTTTATTTATCATAATATTGAACTATCGCTTTGATGACAATGGAATAAGTGATGTATTATTGTGATACTAGTGCCATATTTTTAATTTTATTGTGCTCTGAAATAATGGTTTTTAGTTGTTGTTTTATGAGTGTGATTTGATGGTCATCAAGAAATTCTAGATGTTTGCTCAAAGCAATGTTATAAGTTTCAATGGCAATTTCGCCTCCCCAATCACAGGAATTAAGAATTGCTAATCTGTCATTACTTTTAATCGCCAACATCATATCCATCCAGACCCTATAAGCTTTGCCAAGCATAGATGTACCTTCTACG
Organism: Chitinophagales bacterium; assembly: GCA_038219375.1. GTDB lineage: Bacteria > Bacteroidota > Bacteroidia > Chitinophagales > Saprospiraceae > OLB9. Next base: position 824 of record JBBRJL010000028.1, read on the forward strand.
GGAGATTGTCCATACTTTCTTAGTTCGTGTGACAATTCAGACTTACAAACTTGACTTGTATTAATTAAATTAGAAAACATGTTTTTGAGGTCGATATCCTTTGTTTCTTCTGATGCCTTTAAGTACCCATCTATTCTGTCACTATTGATTTCGACAAGCATATTGAGTGTTTCTGCTGTTCTTATGGTGTCCATGGTATGTTGATTTTATGAGATATAATTATAAATTTAAGTATTACTATTTCTTCGCAGGAAGGTTAATGTAATAATATGCAAAGGTATAGATGTTAAGCGTAGAATATATTACAGAATTACCTAAATCATTTATATGATTCACACGTACCGCATTGGTATTTAAGTCAATAGTTGATTTTAAAATAGAGAAATATACTAATTATTTCGGACTTAAGTGAGATATTTTTGAGTAGATATCTTTCAAAAGAATAAATTGTTTTTCTTGCGTCTCAAAAAGTGTTTTTATTTGTTCTTCGAGTAATAAGTCCATTTTTTTATGAAGACTTCTAATTTGCATTTCGGCCTTCAAATTGATCAGGTAGTCATTTTCACTCCGCATCCGATCTTTTTCTTCTTGTCTATTTTGGCTCATCATTATAATTGGAGCTTGTAGTGCAGCAATTGTAGACAGTATGAGATTCATCAGTATAAATGGGTATGGATCAAATCGATACACACCCATAGCTAAGACATTGAATATAATCCATAAGGTAAGTAATACTCCGAAAAAAATAATAAAAGACCAACTTCCTCCAAATCTATTCACTTTATCGGATATCTTTTGTCCGGTAGTTATAGACTCAATAGGAGGATTTAAAAGATTTTGTATGATCAGCTTTTCAGCATTCATGGTATCCTCCACAATTTTGTGAAGTTTTAACATATGCGTTGCTTCATCTGCTTTGAATTTGTCAACTTCTCTTATCATGATTCACATATATTTGCTTTTCAAACAAATAAAACTTGAAAGGCGTTTCACTTGTATTCACTACCTTAGAAAAGTAAAGATAGACCAACATACAGCGCATTGGTTCGTATGTGGGATTTGTCCAATACATAGAAAGAGTCATTATTTAGGGTCTTGCTATTATCGCTGATATCTAATAAACCTGAAACTCCTCTGTAGCCAAATTGAAACCTGGATTTTCCAGATGCTGTCATGGCGAAATCTATACCTACTCCGTAAGCAAAACCCAAATCACCCCTTTTTAAAGCTAGTACAGGTTGACTTGTTCCAGATGGACTGGATGAAAAGACACTGCTACCTACACTTACGCCTATCTGCGGGCCAGCTACAACACTAATATTTATTGGCTTAGTTTTACCAGTATTCAAAGAGATGAGTAAAGGGATATTGATGTACTTTAGATTTATTCTTCTCTCATTGTCTACTTCCTTGTATCTTTGGTTGTAAGAACTGTAGATGAGTTCACCTTGTATACCCACATGTTCTGAAAAGTTAAAACCAAGTATTGCTCCTATACCATATCCAAATGTACCTTCACCTGATATTTTACCACCCGATGAAGTCTGAAAATCAAGAGAAGAGTACGTTGGCATATATCTCAGCCCTATTTCTCCTTTCTGTCCATAAATGACTAAGCTACTGAATATCAGAACAACCAAAATATTGGTTTTTGATATTAAATTGTTGTTTGTGAATTTCATGATTCAAATTATTTATTGTAGTACAAAAGTGATCATATTTATAGCTTCTACTGTTACACAAAATTTGATATTTGTTACATGTTTAAGTGAATGGCAAAAAAACATTTTAACAATCTAAATTTTGATATCGGTCTTTTTAAAAAGATATTTACAGCTTTAGTACATTTTATTTTAAACATATAAAGGACTTTACGTCATATATTCAAGCAAGGGAAGAATCTTTACCGATGTTGTGTGCTGCGCGGCATCCGTAGGGAGATTTTTCAGTAACTAGAGGTTACGGTGATTTCGAACAATTGACAAAGCTAACAATTTTATCTGCTTTTTAAATTTGTCAAATAAATATTCAAATCCTGATATAATTTCGTTATCCAAGGGATTTCATGTAATTCAAAATCTTTTTTTAATCTTAAATCATAGGGTGAAATAACAACTTTTACTTTTTCTTTTCCCACTTTTGCTATTATGTAGAATATTTCTTCAATGGCTTCATCTCCCATAGCAAGGCAACCTACAGACGATTCTTTACCATGAATATAAATATCAGAACCTGGATTGGCTCGACCTTCTACATCTGCCATCTTTAAATCAAAGGTATTCGGATAGTTGAGCCTAAGTGACAGATAAAACAGACTATTAGGGTTTAGGCCTTCTATGACATAAAAACCTTCAGGTATTTGTTTGTCTCCTTCTTGCAGTTTTGGCCCAGAAGTCCCACTTGCACCAAGGATAGGGTAGGTAGCCACTTTGACAAATCTTTCTGACTTCGAAAACCACATTTCAAGTACTTTTTCTTTCTTGAATGCTAATAAAATAATGGAATCTGGTTGGTCAGATATTTCAGCAGCTGATAGAAATCCTTCGTAGATGGGTTCCACTTTGTCAAGTAAAGATGCTTGGACTTGGGAGACAGTACGTTGTTCTTTGATGTTAGACATAATAATGGAAAGGATAGCAATTCGATTTGAGTATATCACTATAGATAGCGCAAAAATTACTATCAATATTAAGAGAATCACATTTTTTTTTGCACTTATTAACAAATTGCTATGATTAATAATAGCCTACGTAATTTTGGGGTGTAATGGCTTTTAGTTCCAGCTTGATGGCATTTTTTACATCAAGAGAAGCAATAAACGAATGAATATCATCTTTAGTAATGCTTGTTTTGCCTCGAGTCAAGTCTTTCAGGGCTTCATAAGGCTCCTTATACATTTCCCTACGTAGGATATTTTGAATAGCTTCGGCGACTACAGCCCAGTTGTTTTCAAGATCTTCGTCAAGTTTCGATGGGTTCAATACAAGTTTGTCTATCCCTTTGTGAATCGATCTATAAGCGATCAAACTGTGACCGAAAGGTACACCTACATTTCTTAAAACAGTAGAATCTGTCAAATCTCGCTGAAGACGTGAGATAGGCAACTTCTCTGCCAAATGTCCAAAAACAGCATTTGCTATACCTAAATTACCTTCCCCGTTTTCAAAGTCGATAGGGTTTACTTTATGTGGCATAGCAGATGAACCTATTTCTCCAGCTTTTACTTTTTGTTTGAAATAATCCATAGAAATGTATGTCCAAATATCTCGACAAAAATCAATTAAGATGGTGTTTACCCTAGACCATGAATGGAAAATAGCTGCAAGATCATCATAATGGGCAATTTGAGTGGTATTTTGTGATCGTTTGAGCCCTAAGCTTTCGGCAAAATTATCTCCAAAAGTCATCCATGGGATATCAGGGTAACTGACTTTATGCGCATTGAAATTACCTGTAGCACCACCAAATTTACACTTAAATTTTATTGCATGGAAAAGAGCCAATTCATCTTCCAGTCTTTCTATGAAAACAGCTATTTCTTTTCCTAATGAAGTAGGGGATGCAGGCTGTCCATGAGTTCGAGCTAACATAGGTATACCAGCGTATTCTTTAGATTTTGTACGTAAATCATCTATAACCAATTGAATAGCAGGTATTGTGACTTTTTCAATTCCATCTTTGATCATTAGTGGAAATGCTGTATTATTTATATCCTGAGAGGTAAGTCCAAAATGAATAAACTCTTTATATTGGCTTAAACCTATTTCTTCAAATTTATTTTTTATGTAATACTCCACAGCTTTTACATCGTGGTTTGTGATTTTTTCTGTTGTTTTGATTTGTTCGGCTTCATCAGGTGTAAAGTTGTATAAAATTTGATCTAACTGAACTGCTGTATTTGATGGTAAATCAGTAAGTTGTGGCAATGGAAGTGAAGCTAAAGCTTTGAAGTATTCAATTTCAATATGAACCCTATATTTTATCAAAGCATATTCTGAGAAGTATTCTGACAATTCTTTTGTAACATTAAAATATCTACCGTCTAAAGGTGAAAGTGCAGTGAGCATATTATTTTTGATTTTCGTTTGGTTTTTCAGCGAGTAATTTGGATTCTTCCCTTCGCTTTATGTAATAATAAGTTTCTATTTGACTCCTTACCGCTATATCATCATTGTTTCTTCTGTATTTATTGGTCAACTTAGCATCCAATACTCGAGATTTTACATTGTCGTTTTGTTGAATATTCATACAGGTTATGATGGTTTTTGCCAATTCTGGATCCAAAACAGGAAATACCGTTTCAACTCTGAAATGTAGGTTTCTTACCATCCAATCTGCTGATGATAAATATACTTCCTGCTCACCATCATTGTGAAAAACAAATACTCTCGCATGCTCCAGATATCTATCCACAATAGATATTGCTTCAATATTTTCACTCAATCCTTTTTGACCGGCTATGAGAGAGCAAATACCACGAACGATAAGTTTAATCCTTACACCAGCTTTGCTTGCTGTGTATAATAAGTCTATCATCTCCTCGTCTTGGAGACTATTCATTTTAAGGATCATTCTAGCTTTTTTACCTTTCTTAGCATTTTCGATTTCTCTTTTTATCAAAGATATAAACTTTTCTTTCAAGTTGAAAAGGCCAACGCCCAGATATTCGAAGGGTTGTATCGGTCTTTGCTTGGTTTCCAGAAACGTAAATACACGTGCTACTTCTGATGTCATTCGTTTGTCCGCAGTAAATATTCCGAAATCAGAATATATTTTTGCTGTATCCTCATGAAAATTACCCGTACCAAGATAAGCATATAAGTTTGGCTTGCCATTTTCTAGTCTACGTACGAGCGCAAGTTTCGAATGGACCTTAAATCCTGGCATACTGTAAAACACATTTACACCTACTTTTTCCAGTTCTTCTCCCCATTTCAGATTGGCTTCTTCGTCAAACCTCGCTTTCACTTCAATAAATGTACTCACTTGTTTACCACTTTTGACGGCATTTTTGATGGCTTTCATGATTCGTGAGACCTTTGCAACCCTATATTGAATGATTTTTATGTGAGTGATATCAGGGTCTGAAGCGGCATCTTCAAAAAACTTGACCACTGATTCGTAGCTATGGTATGGTAAGTGGATTAAATGATCTTTTTCTTTGATTCTTTCGAATATATTATCAGATCCTTCGAGTTCTTCAATATTTATGGCTGGAAGATTTGCGTCTTTGAGATTACTAAGTGAAAAAGTTGGGAATTTAAAGAAGTCAGAATTGTTATGATATCTACCTTCCGGCAATAAATCTAATTCGTCGAGCTCAAATACATTCATCAAATATTGAATAAAATGTTTTGGCATAGTACGGTCATAAATCATTCGCGAAGCTACACCTATGCTCCTTTTGTTGAGACTTTTCTTAATTTTTTCTATCAAATCCCCTGTATATTCATCGTCAATGTACAACTCCGCATCCCGTGTCAGCTTGATGGAAAAGGAATCTTGTATATTATATCCAGGGAAAATTAGTCTGACGCTATTTCTAACAGCATCATCAAGCATGATGATTTGTTTAACTTTTGGATTCTTGGATGGCAACTCAAGAAATCTAGACAAATGATCAGAAGGGATTTTTACAATAGCATATTCAGATACTAGTTTTACCTGATCTTTGCTGTACATGTGCAGCGCTAAATACAAAGCGCCATTATTTAGAAAGGGTTTGATTTTTTTTCCTGCAAGAATTACTGGTTGTACGAAAGGTAGTAGATATTCATTAAAATAGGTGTCCACGAAGGCAATTTGTTCTTTGTTTAGATTACGCCAAGAGACGACTTGGATATTATTTTTTTTGAGTTCTGGTAATATAGACTTCTGAAATATATTACTGAACTCTTTTTGCTGGTCATTTGCTATGGTCAGGATTTCCTTGAGAAGATCTTGAGGAGAGTAAGCTACTGTTTTCAACGTGCTCTTATCTGCTCGAGCCAAATTTCGATGGTTTGCTACTCTAATCCTAAAAAATTCATCCAAATTTGATGAATAAATTGCAAGAAACTTAAGCCTTTCCAATAGCGGTACTGAAGAATCCATAGCCTCCTGAAGCACCCTGTAATTGAATGATAGCCAACTAATATCCCTGTTTATATATTTCGACATAAATGATTTATTCCTGTGGGGCAAAAATCTATAAATTTTTATGTATATCCTAATAAAATCGTCATCAACTCAAAGATTTAACATTGAATATGCTCCGAAAAGTAGTTTTAACCTTAAACTTAGAAAATAAAGATTTCCATTTTACTGCTGATATAAAATCCCGTTTATAGAGTAAGGATTGGAAAAATATTTTTATAAGGTGAGATTATCGGAGTTGGCTCATTTATAAAAAATCTACATCTACCGCAAAACTATCATTCATCAGGAAATCAAGAGCACGCTGCATATCAAATCCTTCAAATACAACTTTATGCAAGACCTGAACGATCGGTAAATTAAGCTTGTCGTGCTTGGCCAATTGGTTTATTATCTTTAAGGTCCTTACCCCTTCTACTACTTCTGTGGATGTGGCCATAATATGATTAAAATCTTCGCCTTGGGCTAGCCGTTTACCAAAAGTATAGTTTCTACTATCTTCACTCGTTGCCGTAGCAATTAGGTCACCGATACCCGCCATACCGAGATAAGCAGCACCGCTAGTCCCCATTGCAGTACCGAAATATATCATTTCTCTAAGTCCACGGGTGATGAGGAGTGATTGCATGTTTTTGCCCATCCCCATACCTGCTAGTATACCTGATGCAAGTGCAATAATATTTTTGAAAGCACCTGCTATTTCTGCTGCTTTTAAATCATGTGAGCCAAATGCAAAGAATTTTTTGCTACTCAATACTGTTTGGCCTAATTTGATCACTTCGTCAAATTCGGATGCAATCACGGTAGCTGCTGGTTGACCAGACAATATCTCTTTTGCAAGATTTGGACCTGAAAGACATCCCACACGAATGACCGAACTTTCTTGTGTGATAACTTCAGTCATGGTACAAATATCACTTTTGGAGAAGTTCAGGTTATTGTAGTCTTCTTCTTTTATTCTACTGACGTCCAGACCTTTTGTGCCTTGTATGATGATATGAGATGGCTTAAGATATGGACAGAAGTCTTTCATCATATTGCGAAAATTGGATGATGGCACGACCGCAAAAAGCAATTCACATTGTTTGGTAATACTTTCTATGTCGGAAGTGCCCAAGATATTAGATCGTAATTTATTGCCTAAATGTTCGTGATTGACATTTATATTATCGATGACCTCAGATTTTCTGCTGTACATCAATACATTTACGTTTCTAGATAAGATTTTGGCTAATGTGATACCGAAACTACCGGCACCAATGACACCGACTGTTTTCATTTGGTTAATTTATTTTATTTCCAGAGTCGTTGATGATTCACATATGTTATAAACATTTTGATCATAATGCTTATAACATATGTTCAATCCATATGATTCTCTGGTTATTAAGAAAAATATCTTACTTCTTTTTCTTTTGCTCCTGAACTGCTTGTTGTTGCTTCATGGCTTCTTCAAGTTTTGCTTGAAATCCACCTTTCTTTTTGGGCTTCCCTTTCTCTACTAGTAGTTGTGCCCTTATCTTGGCTTCATCAAAAATATAATTTTTGGTGATGACCGTTTGAAGAATATTGATCAGGTTACTAAAAAACATATAACATGTCAAACCTGATGCGTAATTGTTAAAGAATGCTAGGAACATTACAGGCATCAAGTATTGTACGTATTTCATGGCAGGGTTGGCTGAAAGATCCATACTTTGCATATTATAATATGTGTACACTATGGTAGATACTGCCCATAACAAAGTAAACAAACTAACGTGTGCTCCAAAGAAAGGAATTTCGAAACCTAGATTAAAAAGCACGTCATAAGTAGATAGATCTGTGGCCCATAAAAACGGTTCTTGCCGGAAGGTAATCGATGCAGGGAAAAATCTAAATAAGGCGTACCAAATTGGCATTTGAAGTATCATAGGAAGACAACCACCGAGGGGACTCACACCGTACTCTCGATAGATCTTCATTGTTTCCATCTGTTGCTTCTGAACATCATCTTTGTACTTTTCCTTTAGGTGAGCCAATTCAGGTTTTAAAGCACCCATTTTGGCTTGAGAGTAAAGCATTTTATACATCAATGGATATAAAAGCATCTTAATCAGAAAGATAAGCAAGATGATCACTATACCTTTACTTCCGATATAAGTCGATAGAAAGTCAAAAAACGGACGAACAAACCATCTATTTATGGTTCCAAAAATACTTGATCCAAAAGGAATTATTTCTTCAAGGTCGTTATTAAAAGCTTGTAACCTTTTAAATTCGTTTGGCCCGATGTATATAGACATTTCAAATGAACCATTTTCGAGATTTGCCATTGGGAGTTTTAAGTCCGAAGTAACTATTTTTACATCGCTGCTTTGTTCAATATCCGTCATTTCTGTAGTCAAGATACCCGAAGAAAAGTTCTGCCCTTTAGCAATTAATGATGTATTAAAGAATTGATTAGTATGAGCTATCCATTCTAAACTCGTGTTGCTCAGGTCTTTGCTGTCATCAGAAACACAATTGCAATAATCTCTTCTTTCGTCTTTTTCCTTAAAATATACAGTAGAATAACTTTGTTCAAATTGAGCCCCTTTTTCGTACTTACTTAAGTGGTTTTCCCAATAAAGAGATAAATCTTTTGTATTTGAAGCCAAAACACTTCCTAAACCACTGGTTTTTATACTATAATTAAGTGTATATCCATCAGGTAGTAGTTCGTATTTTTGTTCGAAATAACCATTATCACCAGCTTTTGCCTTAAAAGTGATAACATTACCCTGCTTTTCAGTTGTAAAGTAAAGGTCACTTGTTTTGACCGACTTATTCATTGCTTCAGGGACAACAAATGTATAGTCAAATTTATTTTTTGGACTATTTAGGATTTTAATCAATTCCTTGCTATCTTTCCCTGAGCTGTCAGTTACAGTCTTGTAGTGCTGTTTTAGTAGCGCCCCTTTTATACGACCGCCTTTGTTGGTAAAAGTTATTTTAATAAAATCATTTTCGAGCACTTCTTCTGATTCTGAGCCTAATACCGATGTAGCGAAGGCACCATATTTGATCACATTAGCTTGATTGGAAAGTGTGTCATTGGTTGTATTTGCAATTATAGCAGTATCTACTGCATTAATTGGCGTCGTCAAGGTGTCCGTAAGATCTAAGGAATTTACCAAAGCTATCGAATCTTGTATCCGTTTGGCTTCTGCTTGCTCTTCTTTGGAAGGTGCAGTAGTGATATTCCAAAACATTAAGGTGGCAAAAATGAGGATAAATCCTATGATGTGATTACGTTCCATTATCTTATTGGTAAAATTTGCGCAAATGTACGATTTCGAAATGAAATATTTGGCAATTTTTAGATTAAATGGATGTTATTTTGGAAGTAAGTTATTACTTAGCCATACTATAAGGTCTTATTTACAAAAAAGTATTGCCATGAGGCTATTAGTTTTTACAAGTAAATAAGCTATTTACTACTAGATGAAATTAATATTCACCCGCTATATTTAGGTATTTTCTAATTTTGTATAAAAAGAAAAGGAGAAATCCCTATGAAAATTCTCCTTTTCTGATGTGTCTTAATAAGCGATTGACTGTGCTTCCGCCAAAATCTTTTTAGCTAAATGTAGGATGTGATCATCGTTTAGGTGCACGATACCCCCATTTGGGCCTGGCTCAATGTGGCTGCCCACTACTTCACCATTTTCAAATTTTTTAGCTCCAAAATAATTACGAACGGTTTGCTCTTCTATATTCAATTCTGATGCAATTCTACTCACACTACCTGTTGGTAATTGATGTTTGATTTTTCTTAATTCATCAAATGTTATATTCATATTGAAAACAATTTAAAAAAGTTATTAAATATTACGTTCAGTCCGAAAATTACAACTATTTTTCGACTTACTATCTTTTAATTAACAATTTATTTGCAATTTAGTTATTTCAATATTTTGATAATCTATATTAGCTTGGTCTTGTATGCCAACTTTTAGAATAATATTTCATGCTCTTTGTGTTGCTCTGTTTCATATAGAATTTATGTAAAATGTTGTTGGGGAAAGCCAAATATTAGTTCGCCACTTTTTTGTATATTTTTGTCCTGAAAATCACTTTGCTTCAAAAGGACAAAGATGATTTCCGGGATAATTGAAGACAAAATATTTTAGCTGATGGGTGAGAATCCCTCTAAGCAAGTTTTTATTCTTCTTACTGCTTCAGTAAGGTCAGCTTCTGATGCTGCATAAGAAATTCTTATACATTGGTCATTGCCAAATGCAGCTCCGGAGACTGTACCCACGTGTGCTTCGGTAAGCATTGCTTCTGAGAAGTCGTCTGCATTATTTATGGTTACATTCCCATTGGTATAGCCGAAATAGTGACTTACGTCGGGGAAAACATAAAATGCTCCTTGAGGTTGATTGACTCTAAATCCAGTAATCTCCTTCAGTGCACTAATGATCAAATCCCTTCTTTTGAAAAAAGCGTCCTTCATGGCAATGGTTTCTGCCCTGTCTGATCTCAACGCAACAGCTGCTGCTTCTTGACTAAATGATGCGGCTCCCGAAGTAATTTGACCTTGTACTTTATTACATGCATCAGCTAGCCATTTAGGTCCGCCCATATATCCGAGTCTCCATCCGGTCATAGAAAAACCTTTGGAAAATCCATTTACAGTTGCTGTGTTATCTTTTACATTGTCAAAAGCGCCAATGCTCTCGTGTTTTCCTGAGAAAGTGATGTATTCATATATTTCATCAGAAACAATTAGAATATTGCCGTTTTCAGCAACTACGTCAGCGATGGCCTTCAATTCATCTCTGGTATATACTGAACCTGTGGGATTACAAGGAGATGAGAAAACTACTAGTTTGGTCTTGTCGGTGATAGCATCTTT
>JBBRJL010000029.1:0-11709 GCA_038219375.1 Chitinophagales bacterium
ATAATATTTTTTTAATTGTAATTTTCTTACTATCAATAATTTAATATCTCCGAAACTTCAATTAATAACTGTTGTTTGACGTCAATACCTAGTGCATATCCCGTCATACTACCATCACTTCCAATCACTCTTTGACATGGGATAATGATAGGAATAGGGTTTTTACCATTTGTCGCTCCTACAGCTCTTATCGCCTTTAGATCTCCGAGTAATATGGATAACTCCTTGTAAGAAGTAGTTTTTCCATATGGTATTTTTGTCAGGGCATTCCAAACTTTAAGGGCAAAATCAGAATACCCATTTAGGTCAAAGGGAATATCAAAATTTGTTCGTTCCTTTTTAAAATACGCTTCTAATTGTGCTTGGGCATCTGAGGTAAAGATACACGGGCGTTGTTTAATATCATTACTGTCAGCCAATTTTACTGAAGTCAATCCAAAATTGCTAGCTTCTATGGTCAGCCAACCAAGTGGGCTCAGGTATGATTGACTATATTGGTTCTTTTTATGGTTTTTGTCTGAATATGGTACTGAATTTGTCATAAAAATCAGGAAAGATTGATTTGTAAGCTGTCGAAAATGTAAAAAAACATGTCATATGAATTGGCAATAAAGTCAAGTCGGGCAAACCCGTTTGGTTGATCAAAACTTCTCTTGTGAAACCACTCACACGCGCTATTCCTTCCCAAGTATTAGTAATATCTGGATATTGATAGTTTTTATTTACACCCTTAAATGCTTCCGCATATGCATGGTAAGCTATATTGTAATAGTCATTTGGGTATAAGACTGAATTGGTCAATTGCTCTAATGAAAGTATAATGACACCATCTTCTATATTGGTCTCCACGGTGTGTAAAAATGGCAAAGCAGGCGAAGGAAATGGATGTTTGTACAAAAAGATCCGATCCATATCTCCTATTAGGTAGTCATCATGTCCCATATTCATGCGAATACCATGTGCAGATACCATGCATTTGATATCTTCGGGCACATCACGTTGTTCAGCACCGATAGACTTGAACAATCTACCATCCAAATATAAGCCCATCCGATATTCAAATTTTTGTAAGTCGTTAGTATTCAATGATGTATAATACCCAAAGTGTGAAGACAACCAAGCTTGTAGTTGGGGGTCAAGTTTAATTGGGTATTTTGTTTTCCACCAATGATCTAGTGGCCCATGAAAAACATATAATGCTACAAGGATTATTATAGGAATAAACACGTAAACGGAGTATTGTTTATCATAAGTATAACTATAATAAATGATACCAACTGCAAGGACGATAAATGGGGTAGAGATTAATCTTGAGATGGAATGTATTTGCATAAGTCTTTAATAAGTGTCTAATGTAACAGCAAAATGGGAAGAAAATATATAAAAAAAGGGACAATTTGTGATAAATTGTCCCTTTGGGTGTGGTACCTCCCAGATTTGAACTGGGGACACATGGATTTTCAGTCCATTGCTCTACCAACTGAGCTAAGGTACCCCGCTGTTTGAAAAGCGACGCAAAATTAACGTCTTTTTCCACAATACAAAAGGATTTCTTATTTTTATTTTTAAAAACTGAAAATTAACCTAAGGTTTTTTGACAAAATGTAGTCGGCAAAGGTCTCTGTCGGCTTTAAAGATTTTATCAAGCACCTTTGTGAAAGGGAGTGTTACGCTCTGCAAAAATAAAGAAAACTTAGTCAGCGGCTGTCCTTCTTCGCGTGTTTTTGGGTTTAATCCCTTTCTTATAGCACCGCAAACCAAGTAACTGATCTGAATATTGATAAATTTTTTGGATTCTAATGAATACCCATGTTGAGAAAAAAGATCAGAATACTGTTTGACGGTTCTTCCTTGATTCAATTCGTCCCCTTTTGGTGTCTTTTCTATTCTTTCGAAAAGATAAACATCGTTACTAGCTACCCTGCAGATATCTTTTACTATGGTAGTGAACATTTTTTCATCGGTATTGTGTTGTAATACCGTTGCGGTAAATATGGTGTCAAAGCTATTGTCTTCAAATGGAAGGTTAACACCATTAAAATGTACGATTTCCACTTGGTTTTCGTTGTTTTTTGTGGCGAGTTTTACCATCTTTGGGGAAATGTCAGCACCTGTGACTTTACTAGGTTTTTTTTTGTGTTTTGTTCTCAAAAACTTGAGATTACCTCCTGGTCCGGGGCCAACTTCTAAAACGGATTTTCCAGTTAAATCTACTTCGTCAAGCAGTTTGAGAAACTCTTCTCTTTTATAATAATAAAAGGGTTCATCATCACCTGCAATAATATTGCTATCTTCTCTACTGTCGACTCTTTCGCCTACTTCTGACCAATATTCTGCTGGTTTATATTCTGTATTTGACATGAAACTTGTTTTGTTTTTACAATGGTTATTAACTGATTTTTTTTAAGATTTGTTGTATCACTACAAAAATTATAATAATATCCTAAGGTTATTTTGGCCAATAATTTAAATTCTATCTTTATCTTGGCGTCCAAATACAAGAATATTTTATGCAGAAACTTATAATACTTGTTTGTATGACAATCATTTGTGGTTGTTCTAGCAATAAAAAGCTATCTGATAGCCAGGTCAAAGATAAGCCTTTCAGATGGGAAAATGCCACGATTTACTTTCTTTTGACAGATCGGTTTAATAATGGTGACAAATCTAATGATTATAAACATCCTATCGCTCCTGCACCATATCGTGGGTTTATGGGTGGTGATGTCAAAGGGATTACAGACAAAATCGAGGATGGATACTTTACAAAATTGGGTGTGAATGCCATATGGATGACGCCATTGGTAGAAAATATCACTGCTTCCGTAGACGAAGGAACAGGTATTTCATATGGTTTTCATGGGTATTGGACAAAAGATTGGACAACATTTGATGCTAGAATTGGATCAGAAAACGATATTGAAAAAATGGTCAAAACAGCACACAAAAACGGATTACGTGTGATATTTGATGTGGTAATAAATCATACAGGACCTGCGACACCAATGGATACACAATGGCCAGATGAATGGGTAAGGACAGAGCCTACATGTACTTATCAAAACTATGAAACAACGACCGCTTGCACTTTAGTGAAGAACCTACCGGATATCAGGACTGAATCAACAGCTGAAGTCCAATTACCAGCGTTTTTAGTGGAAAAATGGAAGTCAGAGGGTCGCTATGAATCAGAAGTGGCTGAGTTGGATGCGTTTTTTGCAAGAACCAACTATCCACGAAGACCATATTATTATATTATAAAGTGGCTTACGGATCTGATTAGGGATTTTGGAATTGACGGCTTTCGAGTAGATACTGTAAAGCATGCCGAAGAAGATGTTTGGAAAGCCTTGTACGAAGAAGCTATAAAAGTACATCAAGAATGGAAAATTGCTCATCTTGGTGAATTGACGGAAGATAGTAAGTTTTATATGGTCGGTGAAGTATACAATTATTATGCGGGTAATGGTCGTATCTTTGATTTTGGAGATAAAAAGGTTGATTATTTTAATTATGGTTTTGATGCCTTGATTAACTTTGATTTCAAAGGAGATGCAACAAGGTCTTATAATGATTTATTTACAAAATACGATAAGTTATTGCATGGCCCACTTCAAGGCAAAAGTGTACTAAATTACATTAGCTCGCATGACGATGGTAGCCCGTATGATAAAAGGAGGGCAAAACCGTACGAAGCGGGAACAAAATTGTTTCTAACTCAAGGTGCTGCCCAGATTTATTATGGAGACGAAACAGCGAGAAGTCTATCTGTTGTCGCAAGTGGTGACGCATCTCTGAGATCATTTATGAATTGGGACGAAATCCAAGATGGTGAAAAGGCAAAAGTATTGACCCACTGGCAAAAAATAGGACAATTCAGAAGAAATCATCTTTCTGTAGGCGCAGGCAAACATTATACTTTAAATCAAAAGCCATACGTATTTGCTAGAAAATATGAAGATCAAAAGATCGTGGATATGGTAGTATGCGCTTTAGATACTCCTATAGGTAAAAAAACCATACCAGTTCAGGTATTTTTTAAGGAAGGTAGTATTGTCGTCGATGCATATAGCGGTATCAAAAGCAAAGTAATAAATGGTATAGTAGACATAGATACACCATATGACATTGTATTATTAGAAGCTTCACATTAGAAATATTTGGCTCAATCTTTGATATTATAGGATAAAGAAAGTACTCATGCATCCATTTCAATCCAAACCGCCTACACAAGCACAGATATCCCGATCAGCTATACAGCGATTATATATCTCTATGAGACATTTATTCATACGAGGTAGTTATAAGCCACTCGGAGTATCAGGCGAGTCCATGATTTCTGCAATGTTGTCCCTAAAGCCTGAAATATACGGTTTTGTTGCGGATGAAGAAAAGGTGGAACTGGATGGATTGTTATACATATTCCAAAGATTGCCCAAAGGAATAGAACAATGTAGGTATATTAAGTTAATATCTAGAGAAGGGTATGAAAACTCACATTTTGAGACGCATGTACCGCCAAGACGAAAGCGAAATTGCTACCGAGTAGATGAAGAACAAATGTTTATCGAAATGACACGAGGAGGAAGTGATGTCTATGATATTCTGACGCACTTGACTTTTATGTATGTAGAATCTGAAAAAATACGCAAAAACAGCTTAGATATCCGAAGCAGGAAAAACCGCTCTTGGCTTATGCTCGAGTCTCTTATTAATGATATTAATGAGGGAAAGGAAATCAATAAAGACATAGGCTTCACGTACTTGAATACGATATTGGGACGCACATACGATGATATCCAGATTGCTTTTAGTAGATTTGAAAAGTCATCGGAAGTAAATAGCCTTTTTGAAATCACTTATTGGCTTGGTAAGTTGAGCATGGATGAATATTTATCTCAAATAGATCGTGAAATCACTTTTTCTCCAGCTTTGAGAGAGAATCTCGGCCACCATATTTATGGAGAAAAATGGGCAGACAAAATCAAACAAACACTGTTTGAACAAAAGATATTTGATAGGCCTATTCATATCATTAGCGCCAACTTGCATAGTGTCATGAATTGTTTTTATGCAAAATCTGCTTTGAATAAAAAAGTAAAGTACGAGAATCTAGCCCAATTTGCTGAAGTACTTAGCGATGGTGCCAATGCTGATCTTAGAGAAACAGTGCTCCTTTATGCGCTCAGAAACGGAATGATCCAACTCTCAGATACCAGTGGTACAAACATAGGTGCCCAGATATTTGACACCGCAAAACTCGATGTCAAAAACTTGCCGGAAGAACTGGAATTTGTCAAAGTAGAAGATGATAAATGTCCAGTCATCATTGTAATGGATTATGCTTTCGGGGAGCAAGCATATGAGACTATGGATGAACTACTCAAACCATATATTATAGATGGCAAGAGATTGGGCCTTAATGTTACGTCTATAAATATCATGGGTAAGGCCGGCATTCTTGAAGGCGGTAAAGGAGATATCATGATACCTACAGCGCATGTATTTGAAGGATCGGCAGATAATTATCCATTCGATAATTCATTGACATCTGAACACTTCAAAGATTCAGGTTTGGGTGTGTATGAAGGTACAATGATTACGGTACTTGGTACATCTTTACAAAACAAAGATATATTAAATTATTTTTTAAAATCGTCATGGAAAGCCGTTGGCCTAGAAATGGAAGGAGCACATTATCAAAAAGCGATACAAGCTGCTTCCAAAATTCGACTCAGCATCGGTCCTGATGTAAAACTTAGATATGCGTATTATGCATCTGATAATCCTCTCGAGACAGGAAGTACATTAGCGTCTGGAAGTTTAGGTCTAGATGGCGTCAAACCCACTTACCTAATTACATTGGAGATGCTCAAAGGTTGTTTACATTAATTTATTAATATTCCATATTCACACTAAAATATTTATTTCATGAGATCATTTTTATTATTAATTCTATTTTTTGCTTTTGTACAATTTTCTTATGCACAAGACAGCCTAATCGTAAAAACAGACAGTAGTAAAACGTGTGCTAATTGCTATACAAAACTAGTGGCTGTAGGTGGAAAATATTATGTCAATTCCCTGAAGGACACTAGAGAACTGCTTTCTGCAAATCGCTTCTCTCTTGACCAACAAGCATTTGAGTATCAATTGAGACTATTTAATCTACCCAAAATATTCTATTATCAACAATTGGGGACACTCGTGAATACGAATTATGCATCGGTTACGGGGTTTGGTCTGAAGGAAGACATACGTTTCCCCATCTTCAAGAGCTCTAATTTTATTTTGACGCCATACTTGGAGTTTGGTGCAGGATATTATAGAATGAATATTGTAAAGGGTGTGGCATCCAATTCAGTAGAATCTGTATTAGATTCAGAGGTAGAAAATTATTTCCTTGATAATTTTGTATTTTCAGGAGATGTAGGTCTAGACTTAGGATTTGCATTTAATGTAGAAGACAAGCGATTTAGTGTCGTTTTCAATGGCGGGTTTATTACAAATTATCCTACAGAGTGGAGACTTGCTAGTTCATTAGCATTTAAGGAAAAAATAACGCTTGGCAGTCCATACGCTGGAGTTACTTTCAGCATGGATATGATGTGTAGTGATTGCTGTAAGTAAATTTGTTTCCGTATACAAACTAAACGTCGTCAGTTAAGTATTATACATAAAAAAGAGTTGGTGAATCACATTTCACCAACTCTTTTTTTATGAAACAATAGATTATGTTCAAAACCTAATTGCCTTATATTAGGTCAATTCGCAGATGCGATTTTTTTCTGCTGTATTACAAATGACTTTTCAAGATTGATCATATCTTTCATTATAAATAAAGTCTCTTCGAGATAGATATCCTTTTTGAGATCTTTGATAAACTCATCATTTTTTGCTTTGTTGGATTCATCTATAGTGATTTTGGCTAGGTCAACTTCTAGATTAGTGATGTCTAGTCCAAGTATATCAATCTTAGCCAACTTATCATACTTTTTGGACTCTTCATTTTTCTTATCTACCATGGCTCTATAATCATTAAGTTTCAGAGGATATTTTGTCTGATCTCTGTTTGCTTTTGCCAATTTTGCATAATCAAGTACTAAGCCGAAATCTTTGCTTTGGTCTATTCTTGACTTACTGTTTTCTATCAACTTTTGTTTGTTTTCTAACTTCACCACATTTTGTTTGTACGGTACTGCATCGATTTCTGACCACTCGAGTGCATTGTCATATTCTTTTTCGCCCGTCTCTATGTAATGATAGATGTCTGGCAAAATAATGTCAGGCACAACGCCTCTCAATTGTGTTGAACCACCATTTATTCTATAGAATTTCTGTGTGGTCATCTTCACATTTCCTAAAGGTTTGAATTCTTTCAAACCAGAAACTACTTGATCCAAATCATAAAATCTTTGTACTGTTCCCTTTCCGAATGTAGAGTTGCTTCCTACTATGATTGCTCTTTCATAATCTTGCATAGCTGCCGCAATGATTTCAGATGCTGATGCGCTAAATTGATTGACCATAATAACTAATGGGCCATCATATTGCACACTTTTGTCCTTATCGGTGTACACATTTGGTTTGCTTTCTCTACCTTTTACTTGGACTATCGGGCCTTCTTCTATAAAAAGTCCGCTCATGTCTACCACATCACTCAATGATCCACCTGAGTTGTTACGAAGGTCCAAGATGATACCGTTGACATTAAGGTTCTTTAATTTTTTAATTTCTTCTGCTACATCTACAGCACATGAATTGCCACCATCTGTCTCAAAAGATGAGTAGAATTTAGGCAAGTTGATGTACCCTATGTTTTGGATACTCCCAGGCATGTTAAGTACAACAGACTTTGCCTTTGAGTCTTCTAGTTGTACTTCGTCTCTTTCGATTTCTACATCTACTATGCTGTTATCTTTCTTTTTAACGGTAAGTATGACTACAGTTCCTTTTTTACCTCTGACTAATTGTACTACATCGTCCACTCTCATACCTGTGATATCTACGGAAGCTTGTCCTTTTTGGGCTACTTTCATGATAATGTCATCGTCTTGAAGTTTTTTTGTTTTCCAAGCTGGACCACCTACTACGACACTAGATACTTTGGTGTAGTCTCCATCCGTCTGAAGTCTTGCACCGATACCTTCGAGTTTGCCACCCATATTGATGTCAAAATCTTGTTTTTCTTTAGGACTAAAGTAATCGGTATGGGGATCATAATAATTAGAAATACAACCGAAATATGCTTCTAGACGATCAGATCTTTTAAGTTTTGCCAATCTACCGAACCAGTCTGTGTATCGTTTATTGATATCTTTGATGGCATCTGCTTTTAGTTCTTCATCCGTTTTATTACCATCTTTATTACCTTTTTCGGCTTGATCATCGATTTTGCTTACCCAGTTGGACATTATTTCGTAGCTTAGAATGTTTTTCCATTGATCTTTTAACGCATTGTCATTTTTGACGTATGATAATTTATCAGAATCGTACTCAATGGTTTCTCCTTTATTAAAATTAAAAGGTTGATCAATAATTTCTTTAAAATACTTTTCTGATTTCAACACTGCATTGTCCATCAATGGTAATGATGTATTAAAAAACTCGAAAGACAGGTTATTTACCTGATTGTCAATCTGTAGTTCATATTGCTTTAATTGATCAATATCTTTTTGTGTCAAAAACCTTTTCTGACCATCCAATCTTTCTAAGTATGTTTTGTACACCACCTTACTGAAGGTATCATCCAAAGGTTTTTTGCTGAAGTGTACGTATTCGATGGTTTGTATGAGACCTTGGAGGATCAATGCTTCTTTGTCTTTTGGCACCACTTGTTGTTCGTTCATATTGTAAAAGAACAAACCGAATAAAGCGACCAAGACTACTGAACTTCTTAATATCATTTTTTTTATGTTTTCTGATTTCATTAAATGCTTATTCTAATATCTAGATTGTGTGACGTGTAAACACTCAAATTTAGATAATGACTTCAAATTTCTCATATAAAACTTAATTTTTATAAAAATATATCAAAAACTAAGCCTTTTTAACAAAATTATAACGACAATTTAGACAAACATAGTCTTTTTATAGATGATATTTAATTGAAAGGATCTAATTATCTGAGTTACCTTCTGTCTAAAGCTGGCTTTAAAATTATTGGTTTATAGACCTATTTTAATCATTTTTCTCGTAAGAGCTTCTACCACATAGCTCCCACAAGTAGGGTCAGAGACTCGATCTAACAAACTTTCTTCTCTAAATATATGGTGAATATTAAGACATAGTCTCGACATTTCTGGATCGTCTGCATATGGAAGTCCAAAAGCGACATCACTCATACCAAAATAAGCAGACATCAGAAGATAGTTGACTTGTATCAACGGGTGTACATCATCCACATTGCCTAACAAAATATCAGTGTTTGTTATGATGGATAATGGTGTGAAAGGCATATTTTGTGATTCAAGTATCTGTGACCATATCATCCTGATAGCCCTCAATTCTGCTATTTGGGCAAGTAAATCTCTTTTTAGTGAAACATCAATGACCGAGTTTTTATAATTGCCTGATGATACGACTTTTTTTATAGTGCTTGATGCATTTGCAATTCTAGTTTTGAACGAGTCATTATGATCCAGCGTAACTACAATGCTTTTATGTTTAATCTGATTTTTATTGTTTTTTAAGATAATATCCACATTTTTATCAGCATAATTTTTTGAGAGATATGCATCAAGCTCACTTAAGTCAATATCGTCATTTGTACATACTAATACAACTGTGATCATATCTAAATAAATACCTTCAAACAATATGTCAAAATCTGTATCTTTTTCAATTACGAAAGAAAGCGCTTCTACACCATTCTCTAGTAGTTTTTTGGCAATGCCGTTCGATTCAGGTGACGAGCTGATCATAACACCAGATTTAGTTTGTGGTCCTACGATCGGAGCATACACATGTGAAGGGTCACTAGTTTGAAATGCGCTGATTTGCAAGCCTTCTTCTACATTGTAAACAAGGCCATTGGCATCTTTTTTGCCTTTTAAATCTAGGTTTGCTTTTGCAATCCATGCTTCCCTTGTTAGGGTATCAAATTCATCAAAGTTGACAGACATGTTATGGTTTTATGAACCACAAATATAAAATAAATAGTTAGTTTTAAACCATGGTCGACTTATTATGTTTAAATTTGTATATCAACAAATTAGAAAATAATAATGGAAGCAATAGAAACTCCTGAAGTAAAAGGTCCTGCAAGTGCATCACCTGTGATGATTTATACCGAACAGACACCAAACCCAGAAACATTAAAATTTGTGACCAATAAGATGCTTTATAAAGGAACTGCCGATTTTCGGGAGGAATCTTTGGCAAAAGATTGGTCTGAATTAGCCACAGCGCTGTTCCAATTTCCTTATGTAAAAGGAGTTTATATTTGCAATAACTTCGTCACTGTAACCAAGGAATTTAATTATACTTGGGAAGATATCATGCTCAATCTGAAAGAGTTTGTAAAAGCATATGTAACTGAAAACAAATCTATCATTAATGAAGGGTTTGAAGCAGCTATGGCTGAAATAGAATCTGAAAAGTCAGACATGACGTACACAGGCGATGAAGTAGAATTGGTCAAAAAGATAAAAGAATTGATAGATACTTACGTAAAACCTGCTGTAGAGATGGATGGTGGCAATATAGAATTCAAATCATTTCACAAAGGAATAGTCACCGTGATACTTCAGGGTTCGTGTAGCGGATGTCCTTCATCTACGGTCACACTTAAGTCCGGTATCGAAGGTATGCTCAAGAGAATGGTACCCGAGGTAGAGGAAGTGGTGTCAGAGATGGGATAATTAGTTAAATTTAAATGGCGAGTATTTTTTACCGAGAGATTTGGAAAAAGAACCACATTTCGTTAAGTTCTTTATCTTGACAGATTTTTAGTATCTTGAAATATTATAAATTATAAGGAAAGTCAGATTAATTCTGACTTTCTTGTTTTAAAAAAAGTGGAATGGACCAACAAGCATTATTAATGTTAGGCACTAAGGCAAAAAAAGTTGTCTCTCAAGCTGCTGATTTCATACGGCAACATCGTGATCAGGTGGCTTCCGATCAAGTAATAGAAAAAGGTGCCAACTCTTTGGTCTCTTACGTAGATCAGCAGGCAGAAGAAATATTGGTCAAAGGTCTGTCTGCCATTCTTCCCGAGGCAGGATTTATCACCGAAGAAGGTATGGTAGAACAATCTCAAAAATCATTCACATGGATCATAGATCCACTCGACGGCACTACTAATTTTCTTCATTCGTTACCTTATTTTTCGGTGAGTGTGGCACTTTATGACGGGAAAGAAATCTTAATTGGTATAGTACACGAGGTCGTAAGCAATGAGGTATTTTTTGCTGTAAAAGGTGGCGGCGCTTTTCTGAATGATCGACAAATATATGTCACAGATAGGTCTTCATTTCAGGATGTACTCATAGGTACTGGCTTTCCATACAAGACAGAACATACACAGTCTGGCCATTTTAGGGCATTAGAAAAAGTATTGCTTTCCACTCGAGGTATACGAAGGATCGGTTCTGCAGCCTTGGACTTATGTTATGTAGCGTGTGCTAGGTTTGGGGCATTTTATGAAAATTCGCTCAATTCTTATGATATAGCTGCAGGTGCCTTGATTGTCATGGAGGCAGGTGG
>JBBRJL010000030.1:0-11690 GCA_038219375.1 Chitinophagales bacterium
TAAATAACATATATGAATTATTTGTATTTTTTATTTTGAGTACTGTCCAGCCCTGCCGACGACCCTAGATGACCCCAGACGACCACCCGACGACCCCCGACGACCCTAGATGACCCCAGACGACCACCCGACGACCCCCGCCCCCTGAAGGGGTGACTGCCTGAAGGGGTGACTGCCTGAATGGGTGATTGCCTAAAGGTATGATTCACCAAATGGGTGAATATTAAATGTAATATGTTGATTATCCACACCGTACAAATCTTCATCTTTTAACTTTAGTGTAAATTTACTTTTCAGAGTGGACTCAATTTATGGTAGAATAAGTGTAAAAAGAAGTATCCTAATTAAGACCTTATAGATTGGGACAAAGATCCAAAAAATTACAATTTATATATCAATCCTACCTTGATTATGAACGATCAGTTCATAATATATTCAAAATTCTATTAATATATTCAAAATATCTATATCTTTGTTTTTTAAATGTGTATCTTACGAGTAATGAACCAGTTTATATTATCAAGCGAACAAGAAATAGTACTAAAAAGGATAGGGACATTGACCAATATCGTATACGATGACATTGAGTCAGCCTTACAGACTATTGATATTACCTTGGCTAAAAATATACAAAATTCCAAAGCATCAATAGTAGTCGTTCGTTCTGAACTTCACAGAGCAATGCTCAAGGAACATATTCATTTTTTTGGTTTGAAGGATTTAACGATGGAATGTAATCCAAATTCCTTATTTACAGAGGAGCATTTATCATACATACGCTCGCATGCATTAGATGATGGTCATCCAGGATTAGTCACCACAGCAGATGTTTCTACCTATTATTTCAATAAACAAAACAAAGAAATAATTGAAGGACTAGAAAGTCTACAAAAGAAAGTATTTGGTGATCTGACTTGGAAACAGCTCTTACATATGTACTTGTCACTTGATCGAGATGACCGTATATATCAGCTTCATGCCGAGCTTGGTAAAGTTGATTTTGATTTTAACCAAGATGAGTTTAATCAGTTATATGGATCATTGTCTGATGTCTTGTATTTGTATGAAAGGGAATTCGAAATTTCGGATAGGAATTCAGATGATTTTGGGCTGAAGCAAGCGTTTTTTTCAGAAGATAAGCTTCAGGATGTTACCTATGCGTTATTTACTTTCAAAGAATTGGCACAAAATATAAGAAATAGGTACTACAATTGCCTCTATGATATTGAGCAAGATAAAAGATCTGAAATTTTCAATTTAATTGCGAAAGTTGAAAATGGCCTAGATTTTCTTAGTTTTAGACTAGAGAGTTTTAACAGCAGATCTGTACAACAAGAGAAAAAGAAATCGATATTTTCCGCATTCTCAAGTCCTGATAAATCTCTAGAGTCAGAGAAAGCTAGTTTCCTAGAAGATTCGAAAACAATAGTAACTTTGCTTGGAGAAAATAAAATATTTGATATTCTTTCTGAACCAGTTCAAATATCTGATCTTCCTACTTTTATCACTGACTGCCAAGAAATAGTATCGAGATTCAAAACGAAAATTGAAGATAAAATATCTCTTTTTATAAAATCATCAAATAAACTCAACGCTACTGACCAAAAATTAGAAATATTAGAAGCAGATTTTAAGGTATTGATCGAAGATATAAATAGGTCTGGATTATTCAAGAAACCAATCGAACTTAATACTTTGTCATTTAGAAAGCAAGTTGATTGTATTACCCAGTTGGTTTATGACATTGATATCATGTTGCTGAGAGTTGACAAAAATCTAGCTTATTATAGATGGACTGTTTTTTATGCTGGGCTTGAATCTAAATGCCAAAAATTAATCGATGTATTACGTAAAATCGATCCACAAGCATGGTTATCTTTATTTGAGGCATGGTATTATTTTGAAATTTTGAATAAAGAAAAATATAAGGGTGCTTCCATTAATTTAGCCAATATAGAAGAAGCCATTCAGAGTAATGAAAACAAGCAACGTTCAGATATTTTCCAAGCAATTAACATTTGGAAATCTAAATATCCAAGTATCTTGGAAGAATTGAAGAAGTCAAATCCTAAACTTTATACCAGTCTCAGTAAGAGGAAAAAATATACAGAAGATAATTATTGGAAACATATTTTGGAGGAAAATACATCGTTTTTTAGTAAGGTTTTCCCGATTTTGATAGTCGATAGCGATGATTTTAAAAATCTACCTACTGGACATTACACAGAACTTTTTTACATTGATCCATTAGAGACAAATGTGGAAATTCTTCAGGACTTTCAGACGATCTATACTTATCTAGACAGTGAAAGGATTAATGATTTTGCAGGTGATATACATTTGAAGGATATGTCTCACAAGATGGTACAAAAAATATCTGAATATGGGATGAGTGAAAGAATGCCTGTGATACGCAATACAGTCCAATGTCTGACTTCTTGCGAGAAAAAACCAGTGATTTATCACTTAAGAAGTGCAAGTATAGTTTCCTATTCTAATGAGCGTATCCATACGCAGTTGGAAAACAGCCTTCATCATTTCGGTATAAAACGTATAATTAGTGAAGAGTCCATATCAGATACTTTGATTGCAACATTATTGGATGTCAAGAAGACTGTTTTTGTTATTACAGATGATTATTTATTAGATAGTGAAAATAGTACTCATTATTTGTACCAAAGTCAGATGATAGAAGCAATATCTAAGGCAGGATGCAAGGTGATACATGTTGACCACTATGAATTGTTTATAAAAGGGAATGATCTTATTGACGAAATATCGGATCAGATAGCAAGTGTTAATATATCAAAAATAGACCATAAAAACCAAATAGAGTTTGAGCTTAGTTGATAAAATGATAGCCGTAGACTTGTTAAAATACCAAGAGGAGCTTCAGATTACATACGCTGATGGAAAAGCTTTTGTAAAAGATCCCATTAGGAAAAAAAACATCATCCTACAACCGGAAGAATTGGTCCGTCAATTACTTTTGTGCTATTTTATTAAGTCTACTAATTTTCATCGCAACCAGATTCAGGTGGAGAAAAAGATCCAAATTCATGATTTGATAAGGAGATTTGATATTGTCATTTACAATAAGGAAGTGACGCCGTTTTTACTGGTCGAGTGCAAAGCGCCCGATATCAAAATTAATCAATCGACATTCGATCAGATAGCCGTTTACAATATGAAGTTGAACGCACCTTATCTTCTAGTGTCCAATGGGATTAATACCTACTGTGTTCAAATAAATCACGATACCAAGAGTTATGAATTTCTGACCGAGATACCACAATCTTTCTAGCCCAGACTCTGATAATGCCAATTGTATTTATAAAATGGTTCAAAACAAACAAACAAATTTTTACTAAATCTATGAAAAAAATCCTTGCTTAGTCTATGCTACGGAGTGATTTTTTAGGAGCAGAGTCAATGAAAAAGCTGAAGTTAATTGGCTCTTTTGTATGTGCTATTGGTATAAGGCAATAGCTTATCCTTTCCAAGCACTACAAATGATGCCAGCTGCTATACTTACATTAAGCGAATCAGCTATCTTTGATGTGGCGCCTGGAATAGTTATTTTTTCGTTTATATAAGCTTCATGGTCGGAAGGAATACCTTTTCCTTCACTTCCCATGACTAGGATACCGTTGTGAGCTATTTTGGTTTCTGAAAGTGCAAGTCCCATCATAAATGTACCATAAATATTTCTTTTGAATGGAAGTAATGATTCTATGGACGAAGTTGTTAGGTCGACGTTTGCCATACTTCCCATGGTAGCCTGGATAACCTTAGGGTTGAAGAAATCAGCTGAATCTGTGGACCGAATCACCATATCTATTCCGAACCAATCTGCTATACGTATGATGGTGCCTACATTACCTGGATCTTGGACGCCAGCCAAAAAAATGGCAGATTTCGAGTCATCTGCTAAAAGGTTTAAGTCTTCTTCAGATTTATTGAGCAACATTAGTATTGGCGAAGCTGTTTTTAATGCTGACATTTGTTCCATATCTTTTTGAGTCACAATAGCCACAATATCAATGACTTCCTTTATGAGTGGAGCAAATTTTTGTTCATTTCCTTGTGTGATAAAAATATTGGAGATGGCATATTTTTGTTTTTTAAGCATTTCAATACACACTTTATCACCTTCAGCAATGAATTTGTTATAAATTTGCCTGAATTTTGGAAGATGCAGGGCACGAATATCTTTTATTTGCGCTTTTGATATCAAAACATATTATTTTTTTGATGAAGTAATGACAATAATAAAAATACCTAAGATACTCTCCATTAGCTTAATTGCTTTTATTGTTATTTTGCTGACATCTTGCAATTCCACAAAGTATTTGGCAGATGGACAAAGTCTCATTAAAGGCACAAAGATACTTTTTAAATCAAATACTAAGATCAATGATAAAAAATCATTGGAAGAAGAGCTTTTTACATTTATTAAAGATAAGCCTAATGAAAAACTATTATTTTTTATACCTAAAGAATGGATTTATCTTAGAAACTCAGGCATGGGAGATACTTTGTGGTACCACAATGGTCTGAGGGCATTAGGCCAACCACCTAGCATTTATAAAGAAGATGTGGTGTCAAAAACCGTCCAAGAAATGGAAAACTATCTACGCCTAAACAAAGGATATTATGAGGCCAAGGTAGATTTTATTGTGGAAGAGTCTAGCGATTTGGTAGGTTTTCAAAATTCTACATCTTCAGAAGTGTGGGAGAAAAGCGGAAGTAAAGTTACCTACATCGTTGCTCCAGGTCAAAGATACAAAGTCAAGTCAATAACGTATAGATCTGAGGACACAGAATTATTATCTTTTTTGGAATCAACAAAAGACGCTGCATTTGTGAAGAAGGGAGATTATATCGATTATACGCAATTTGAACTCGAAAAGAGTAGAATGTCACTAGATTTACAAAATAACGGATATGCCAATTTTTCCAATAACTACATTGAAATCCAAGGAGATATTAGTCGGACAAATAAAGATATTGCTATAATATTTGAAATAAAGACACCTCTACCCGATACCTTCCATCAAAAGTACGTAACAGGGAGGATTAACGTGTACACAGATTTTATCAAGGATCAATCTTCAGAAGACTTAGTGAAGGATAGTCTGCAGGATATCAATTTTTACAGACAATCATCGACGTTTCTTGTCAAACCTTCATTATTAAATAACTCAATATTTTTTAGAGAAGGATCGGAACTTAAGCGTGAAGAAAGATTGAGGACATTTAAAAAGCTAAATAGTCTAGGAACATATCGATTTGTGGCTATCAATGCTGCACCTGATGCCGTTCATGACAGTATTATGAATTTTGATATTCTGCTCACCCCTTTCCAGAAAAAATGGATTTTTGATGGTAGTTTAGAGGGATATTTCAGTACTTTAGGTGCGGCCAGATTATTTGGTGTATCGCTTTCGGGGGCATTGCAGAATAGGAATCTCTTGGGTGGATCTGAAAAATACACTGCGAGGGCTGAACTAGGTACAGAGTTGGGTTTCAATCCAGGCGTAAGTGGTATTTCAGCAAGGACGAGAAATGTTTCTATTCTAAATAATCTCAACATTCCATCATTTCAAGACTTTTTAGGACTCGGTAAATTGGCTTGGCGTGCAGGCGTTATCAGGGATAAGTTTTATAAAAGTTTTGTAGAAGAAGCTAATACCAATATCGGTTTGAGTTTTAGTTCTATAAATATCATAAATTTTTACTCACTAAGTTCTTACAATGCTTCGTTCGGTTTTGACTATACTTCTACAAAAGGAAATAGGTATATCTTTAGACCACTTGGTTTTAATCTAGATATATATGAAGTAAATGACAGTACAAGATTTGTAGATAATCCGCTTATATTTTTATCATTTAAGGACAATTTGGGTACTGGATTTATTTTTAGAGATTTTTCATTTATTTATAACAGTGGTAAGTCACGTAAAGGAAATTCATTTTTAATCGTAAATAATTTTGAAGTTTCGGGATGGGAAGTTTACTTGACTAATCAATTGTACAATGTAATATCAGGATCTGATGCTCAATGGGCTATCTCTCGTGGTAGTCTACTGAATAGAGATATTTCATTTGCTAAATATATACGGTATGAATTTGATGGAAGGTATTATAAAGAGTATAGTAAAACGAAAAGCTTTGCTTCAAGGCTCAATCTTGGTATAATAGTGCCATTCGGTGAGAACTCTGCTTCACCTTTTATCCGGCAGTTTGGGGTTGGTGGACCCAATAGCTTGAGAGCATGGAATGTAAAAGAAGCTGGACCTGGTGGTTATCGTGACGCAGATATCAAAATAAAAGAGCCACAAGTCATTTTTGTAAATCAAGGAGACATAAAAATTGAAGCAAACATTGAGTATAGATTTAAGATATTACTTATCTTGGATGGTGCGCTTTTTGTAGATGCGGGAAATGTGTGGACACTTAAAAATGATCCAGATAGACCAAATGCAGCTATTTCGCCAGATTTTCTCAATCAGGTAGCGATTGGAGCTGGATATGGATTGAGATTGAATTTTAACTTTTTTAATATTAGATTTGATTTTGGCTATAAAATAAGGAGTCCATATAAAGATCCTGTTCTACCTAGTCAATGGTATTCCACAAAAGAAATCAGACAACAAGGCTTAGGAAATGTCCAAGTGGCTGTTAATTATCCTTTTTAATGGTAGCGTTTTGAATGAATTTTAGGGAATCGATAACTTTTTCTATGGCGTTTTGTTACTTTTCTATAATAAAATGAATACAGATGAATATTAAATTTTCCTTTTTTACTATATGTATAGTGTTGGTTTCATTTATAACCACTGAATCTATAGCACAACCTTTTAGTTTGTCCCCTCTAGGATACAGTTACGACGCGCTTGAGCCGTATATAGATGCACAGACGATGGAAATTCATTATTCTAAACATCATCAGGCTTATCTTAACAATTTAAATAAAGCAGTAGCTGGGACAAAGGCTGAGAAAGTTCCTTTGGAAGAATTATTGGTAGCAGCTGAAAAAAGGGGAAATGCTATCAGAAATAATGGCGGAGGACATTATAATCACACGCTATTTTGGAATATCTTGTCTCCTGCTGGAAATAAACTTCCTGAAGGTAAGCTTGCTAGTGACATAGCAACTACTTTTATATCTTTAGATAGTCTCAAAAAGTTAATGAATGCAGGTGCTGCTACACGTTTTGGTAGCGGATGGGTTTGGCTATATGTAACACCAGAAAAAAAACTTGCTGTTGCTTCTACACCCAATCAAGACAACCCAATCATGGATGCAGCTAAGGAAAATAGAGGTATTCCGATATTAGGCATTGATGTGTGGGAACATGCATACTATCTTAAGTATCAAAACAAAAGAGGTGATTATTTAGGTGCTATTTGGAATGTGATCGACTGGAAAAAAGTTGGTCAAAATTATGAAAGTGCACTTAAAAGCCCATTGCTTAAAGTAATTGAAAAAGATGCGTGGCAAGCACTCAAAGATTTTCATATGGTGATGGCTCAGACTTTTCACCCTGTAGAAGAAGGGAATTATAAGCCAATACGAGAAAGATCAGGTGAAATGTTGGACAAAGCAAAGTTACTTTCAAATTCCAAAGTACCTGCTTCTTTTCAATCTCCTGAAATCACCAAGGCGCTTAATGACCTTGTAGATGGTTCAGAAAAATTGGATAAATTGGTGACTAAAAAGGCAAAAGATGAAAAAATCAAAGAAAGTCTTACAAAGCTACACGACACATTTCATATCATTCAGGGTTTGTGTAGTGATGAGCATTGAAGTTAATTATCAATGACGAATTATTAATGGCGAATTAGGAATGACATTCCAAATGGGAATAATGACACTTAAATGGTGCTTTATTCCCATTTTTATTTTTAACCATAACCTTAATTAATCTGTATTTGAGTAATGTTTAATAGTTTAAGGTTTAACGGATCTTAGGTGTATCCTTAGTCTCAACCTTAACTTTGGTCTCAAGCTTAGCCTTAGCCTAAATCTTCATCCGCTTCAGAGGTGCGAGAGACGTACAATATAATCATACCACCAAACAGCAAAACTAGCTGAATAATCAAGGTAATGACACCATGATTGTAGATGAAATTCAAAAAAGTAAACTTCAGACCCACTAATGCCAAGATTACCGATAGGATACCTATGGCAAACATTACAAATCCAATTATCGTCCAAACAGGCCTATTCATATTATTTTATTAAATATTTGAGTACAAACTAACGCTTTATAAATCAAAAAGGTATCATTTTTGTTCTAAATAAGTGAACCATTTTTTATAACATCATTGATATCGCATATGCATCCTGATTCCAATACAGATTTCACAAGACAATCCAAAGATGATATTGCCATAAAAATCATCGAATGTCCACGTGATGCTATGCAGGGAATTCATGAGTTTATAGATACAAACACCAAGGCAAATTATATAAACCAATTGCTTAAAGTTGGATTTGATACCATAGATTTTGGCAGTTTTGTTTCGCCCAAAGCCATTCCTCAGATGAGAGATACGGCAGAAGTACTGTCAAAATTGGATCTGAGCAATACCAAATCAAAGTTACTGGCCATTATCGCTAATACTCGTGGTGCAGAAGATGCTGTACAATTTGAAGAGATTGATTATCTTGGATATCCTTTTTCTATTTCAGAAACATTCCAATTACGTAATACCAATGCGACGATAGAAGAATCATTAAAGCGTGTAGAAGAAATCCAAAACATATGTATCAAACATAATAAAAAGACAGTCATTTATATATCTATGGGTTTCGGAAATCCTTATGGAGACAGGTGGAGTGTAGAAATTTGTCAACAATGGGTAGATAAACTAGCAGATATGGACATCAAAATTATGGCGCTTTCTGATACGATCGGGATCGCTACGCCTGATAGTATTTCCTATTTGTTCAAGCATCTTATACCACCGTACCCTGATGTAGAGTTTGGGGCCCACCTACATACTCTGCCACACAATTGGCTACCAAAAGTTGAGGCTGCCTTCCTTAGTGGTTGCAATCGATTTGATGCAGCTATCAAAGGTTATGGAGGTTGCCCAATGGCAAAAGACGACCTTACGGGAAATATGGCTACAGAAAATGTGATACATTATTTTGACACCCATAAAATTCCTACCCACTTGCACATGAATGAATTTAAAGAAGCCATGCATCTTTCTACTGATGTGTTTTTGCATGCATAATACGCTGTAGTCGTAAGTTTTAAATTAAGCTGAGAATATAAAGTAAGGTCTGCATTTATTTTTGGCACTATAACAAATTTGTTGGGTGGTTTTTATAAGGCAAAGGCTTAACTGTTAATTAGTAAAGACTTCCTATTATTTTTTACTCATCCTACATCCTTCTCTTTAAAAAGAAGAACTATGTACGGTGTCTTTGCCAAACCACATTCTAAATCTTGATTGGTTATTTATATTTTCAATAAAATTGCAGAAGAACCTTATTTTTTAATATTAGATTGCAAATAAGCTAAAGTTCGTCAGATGAACGTATTTTTGCGACTCAATTAAAATTAAATTTTGGCATCACACCTTAAAATATTTTTTACCAATAGAAATAGTCTTGCGGTAGGCGTAGCTTTTTTTCTCCTTGGATTTTTATTTGGAAATTGGGCTACCCTTATTCCCTTTGTCAAGTCCAATTATCAGATTGATGATGCTGTTTTAGGTCTCATGCTACTTTGTCTCCCATTAGGCTCAATGACATTTAATCCTTTTGCGGCTATGCTGATACAAAAATATGGAATGCAACGGGTGACATTAGCAGGAATGTTTTTTTTGTCTTTTGCTTATGCTATTCCATTGAGTATGCCATTTATCTTTATAGTTCCGATAGGACTAGTGACCGTTGGGGTGTTTATGACTACACTCAACATAGCAGCCAATACGATGGCTACATCTCTAGAGCAAACAGAAAGCATCAATATTATGTCCACTTGTCATGGCATGTTTAGTGTAGGGCTGATGACAGGATCGTTGATGAGGAGTCTGACGTTACTGATTGGTATATCTGAGCGTTATCATATGTTTTTGATGTGCGGTGTAGGTATTGGACTTGTATTGTTGGTGGCAAAAACGATACTCAATATCAAATCAGTACCTCTAGCGCATGACGAAAAACCGGAAAAATTTAAGTTGATACTTCCCAAAGGTGCCTTAATGGTTATTATAGTTATTAGTGTATGCATCAATGTGACTGAAGGCTCGATGACAGATTGGGCCTCATTGTATATGAAAGAAATAGTACACACTAGCCCTTATTTTGTAGGTTGGGGTTTATTTGGATATTCTTCATTTATGGCATTGGGTCGATTTTTTGGTGATGGTATTATCCCTGTATATGGGAAAAACAAAATACTTACCTATGGTGCCGTCATTGCTTGTGTAGGATTATTGACGATGATTATATTGCCATATACTTGGATGGCTATATTTGGTTTTGCTATGATCGGTCTTGGAGTCTCTTGTGGTGCACCAATCCTATATGCGGCGGCTGCAAGATATCCTGGTATGCCAAATGCCGGAGGTCTTGCCATCATGAATACCTTTGCTATGGGTGGATTTCTCCTTGGTCCTGTAGTAATAGGCTTTATATCAAAT
Source organism: Chitinophagales bacterium (assembly GCA_038219375.1). Classification (GTDB taxonomy): domain Bacteria; phylum Bacteroidota; class Bacteroidia; order Chitinophagales; family Saprospiraceae; genus OLB9. The sequence goes on from JBBRJL010000030.1 coordinate 10,669, forward strand.
TTGAGTTCGTTGCCTGTAGCATTTGGTTTTGTAGCGTTGCTGTGTATGTTATGGTTGTGGAAGTCTCGTGACGCTGACTTGTTTTGATTTATTTATTATTTTAAATATAATAGTCTGATATATTTTGTATATGTAATTTTATATTTTATATTTGTACGTTTATTTATTATTATTACTTACTTCAAAACAAAACACAATGAACACTAACAGACTTTTATTGGGAACTTTAGCTGGATTTTTCGGCTATTTTATGACAGGGTATCTATTTTACGTGGTACTATTTGGCGATTTGCTAGCTTCTACCAATCCTGGCATGGCTAGCATACAAGCTGAACCAAATATGATAGCGATTATTATCGGTAATTTAGCAGCAGGGTTTTTGTTGGCCCTTATTTTTGAAAGATGGGCTGGTATTAGATTAGTCTTTTCAGGAGCTATTGCGGGAGCTACCATAGGTCTTTTGATGGCTTTGGGTTATGACTCTATGATACATGGTACGACTACATTGATGACTTGGAATGGTGTGTTGGTAGATGTCTTTATTTACACTTGCATAAGTGCAGTAGCAGGAGCGTTGACAGCTTTTGGGTTGAGCTACAAAAGAGTGTAATAGTATTCAAAGATCGAACATAAAAAGGAATGCCGAGATTAGATTTCGGCATTTTTTTTTACATTTGCATCAAAATAGAATCAACGTGAACATGAAGGGGATTTATTCGATAGTTATTACACTAATATTCATCATTTTCGGACAGACGGCAACTGCGCAGCAGTATGAACCAAAGCTCACTTTTGGGCTTAATTTCGGTCGGACATTTCCTGTAGGGAAGTTTGCTGATTTTCAGAATGGACTAGGTGGTAGAGGAGGGTTTTTTCATTTTCAAGCAGGTTATTTACTTAATAATAACTAAAGTTTCGGCGATATTAAATAACTGATTATAAGTTAATTAGAAATAATAAAACATTATATATGTACATTTAATTCGTTGTAAATCAATCACTTAATCATTATTTACCCAAAT